>JAIBDA010000098.1 GCA_024679635.1 Amphritea sp.
AGTACGTTCAGATAAGGGTCTTGTAACGATTGCCCTTTTGACATTGGAAGCTCCTTCCTAAGAGTAAGTGATGCACTGCAGAACTGCTAAAACGAATAACACCGCAATACAAAATGCTGCCACCAAAAAGTCGTGCAGCCCAAAAAATAAAATCAGTATTGCATTATATAATGGTCCCTTCCAACAATTTCAAGGCATTATTGGTTAAATTCGGGTCAGTGGGTTCAATATGGTGCAGATTATCCCAACTACGTAGCCAGGTAATCTGTCTTTTAGCCAGCTGTCGCGTTGCTATGACAGACTTTTCAATCATCGTGTCGTAGCCCCAGGTCCCTGCAAAAAATTCCCACATCTGTCGATAACCAACACAGCGAACAGAGGGCATCTGCAGATTCAGGTCGCCCCGATTCCAAAGCGCCCTCACTTCTTCTTCAAATCCCTGTTCAAGCATAATCTGAAAACGCTTTTCAATCCGTTCATGGATTGTTTTACGCTCCTGCGGCATAACGCATATTTGACTAATATTATAGGGGAGCTGCTGCTTTTGCTGCTCCTGCCACAACTCAGTCATTGAACGCCCCGTCAGCTCATAAACTTCAAGCGCGCGTTGCATCCGTTGTGGATCATTCGGATGTATCCGCTGTGCGGCAACAGGATCTACCTGCTGCAATCTTTTATGCAGACTGTCCCAGCCATGCAGCTCCGCTTCGTCAACCAACCGATCACGGATTGCCTGATTCGCCTGGGGCAGTGTTGCTAACCCCTTTAACAGCGCCTGGTAGTACAGCATAGTGCCGCCAACCAACAATGGAATTTTACCGGCAGCGCTAATGTCAGCCATCTCACGCAGAGCATCCACACGAAAATCTGCCGCAGAGTAACTTTCTGCAGGATCGAGTATATCCACCAGTTTGTGAGGGTAGCGGGAAAGAAACTCAGCATCAGGCGTCGCTGTGCCGATATTCATATCCCGATAGATCATCGCCGAATCGACGCTGATAATTTCACAGGGCAGGCGATCATATAGCTCCATTGCCAGATCGGTTTTACCCGAAGCGGTCGGCCCCATCAGAAATATAGCCGGGGGATGTTGCTGATTATTCAAATTATTGACCCCGCATAAACAGACCATCGAGGTCGTTCATCGACATCTGAGTCCAGGTAGGGCGGCCGTGGTTACACTGACCACTGCGCTCGGTCTGTTCCATATCACGTAACAGAGCATTCATCTCAGGGATGCTCAGTTGTCGATTGGCCCGGACGGACCCATGGCAGGCCATAGTCGCCAGCAACTCATTGGTATGTTCCTGGATTTTCTGACTGGTGCCAAACTGCACCATATCCCCCAGTACATCGAGGATCAGCTTACTAACATCGGCACTGGCAAGAGAGACTGGCAATTGTCGAATCACCAGCGTTTCTTCGCCCATTCGGGCTATTTCAAACCCCAGTTTAGCGAAAACCTCAGCCCGTTCTTCGGCACAGTCCGCTTCTGCGGAACTGACCGCCATACTTACCGGTACCAGCAACGGCTGGCTGCGCACACCTTCAGCCTCATAAGCAAGTTTCATACGTTCATAAACCACCCGTTCATGGGCTGCATGCATATCAACTACGACTAGCCCTGCATCATTCTGCGCCAGAATAAACACCCCATGCAGCTGAGCAATAGCGTAACCTAATGGCGGGCACTCCCCGTTATCTGTCTCGGCCAGCGATCCGCTCTGCCCCTCCAGCCCCGAATTCTGTTGCGGATGCAACGCAGCATACCCCGAGATCTGTTCACGAACCTGCCCCACCGACGGACGATCAGACTGGTAGCTATTATGGGTCGAAAAACCTGAGCCTGGCGCACCCCCTATATCCCGTTGTAACTGGTGCAGAGGCATCCGACTCTGTTCAAAACTTTGCTGTGACACCGCCTGCCCAGGTGCTGCGCTCAACATCGCACCGGCTGCCGCGCCAGAAATTGCGGGTTCAAGCCCCTGCTCCGGGCGAATATCGGCAATCACTCTATGAGTGGTACGGAAAATAAAATCATGAACCAGGCGAGTCTCGCGAAAACGCACCTCGTGTTTAGTCGGATGCACGTTAACATCCACCAGCTTCGGGTCCAACTCCATATACAACACATAGGCGGGGTGACGACCATGATAAAGAACATCCTGATACGCCTGACGCAATGCATGCGCCACCACCTTATCGCGGATAATCCGGCCGTTCACAAAGAAATACTGCAGATCGGCCTGACTACGTGAGAATGTCGGCAAGCCAACCCAGCCCCACAACCTCAAACCCGATGCCTCAGCACTGACATCCACTTTCATCGCATTTTCAATAAACGCAGGAGACAACAGGGAGGCTATGCGCCGCTCCTGCTCAGCATCTGTACCCGCAGGCCGCAGCTGATGAATCACTTTCTGGTTATGCCGCAGCGTAAAACCGACATCAAATCGGCTTAGCGCCATTCGTTTAACCACCTCTTCCAGGTGCTTAAACTCAGTTTTTTCTGTTTTAAGAAATTTACGTCTGGCGGGGGTGTTAAAGAACAGGTCTCGCACTTCAACGGTTGAGCCCTGTGGATGAGCCGCCGGTGATACCTCAGCGATCATATCCCGACCTTCGGTCAGCACTTGCCAGCCAGCATCCTGATCTGCAGTTCTTGAAGTCAACGTCAGACGAGACACAGAACTCACCGAAGCAAGAGCCTCACCTCGAAATCCAAGGCTCTGTACTGCTTCAAGATCGTCCAGATTACGTATCTTACTGGTTGCATGACGACTCAGCGCTAATGACAGATCATCTTTCTCGATGCCCTGACCATCATCTCGCAGCCGAATCAGTTTAACCCCACCCTGCTCGACATCTAATTCTATTCGGCTCGCGCCCGCATCAAGACTGTTTTCCAGTATCTCTTTAACCACTGAAGCAGGGCGTTCAACAACTTCACCAGCAGCGATCTGGTTCGCCAGTCGCGGTGTTAGCAGATGTATTCGGGACATAAATTTATGAGTTTCGTATAAGTATAAATAGTTAGCTGGCCGGAATTTTCAGCACCTGACCTATCTGAATATGGTCAGCATTTCTGAGTCCGTTTACCTTTCGCAGAGCGGTCAACGATACACCGTTCCTGCTAGCAATAACAGAGAGCGTATCCCCTCTCATTACCTTGTAGCGGGAGGGTATCGACTTAGAACTTCCCCGCCCCTCTTTCTGCCAGGCCAACCAGGTTAACGCCGGTGGTTTAGCTGAAAAGTGCGCCTTGATACCCGTAAAAATAGCCTTAGCCATCTTTCGCTGATAGGCCTTAGATTTAAGCTTAGCAGCCTCATCAGGATTGGTAATAAAACCGGTCTCAACCAGAATTGATGGAATATCCGGAGACTTAAGCACTACAAATCCAGCCTGCTCTACCTGCTTTTTATGCATTTTCGCAAACCGACCCATATTACGGTGAATACTGTGAGCAATTTGACGGCTATCACTGCGACTGGCCGTCATCGACATATCCAGCAATACCTTGGCGAGTACATCATCTTTATCTTCAAGACTTACACTGCCCACGCCACCAATCAGGTCCGCACTGTTCTCTTTTTGCGCCAGCCATCGACCCATTTCACTACTGGCCCCCCTGGGCGACAAAACCCAAACAGACGCCCCTTTAGCTCGTTTATCTTTAAAACCATCGGCGTGAATTGAGACAAACATATCCGCATTCATCTTTCGAGCCCGCTGGGTACGGCTTCGAAGACTAATATAGTAGTCCCCATCCCGGGTTAGCTTAGGCTTAAAACCCCGTTCTTTTGCTAGCAACGCTTTCAGTTCCCGGGCGATGCCCAGTACAACGGTTTTCTCTTTTACCCGGCCCGGTCCGATCGCTCCGGGATCTTCACCACCGTGCCCGGCATCAATAGCGATAATAATATCCCGCAAGGTTGTTGGGTCGTTTGATGATGCTATAGCTGTTTTTTGTGGAATCTGTTCCGAAACTTCACGATACAGATCAAGTACTAAGCGATGGCCATACTGATTATTGGGCTTAAGTGCAAAGCTCTTTGGCTTTACCGCTTCTTTAAGATCAAGCACGATACGCAGATCTTTACCCCCGTTACGGGAGCCGGACCGCATGATAGAAATAGGACTCTTACTCAGGTCAACGGCAGCCAGATCTGATAATAGCTTTGCCCCGGACAGGTCAAGTACAATCCGATCAGGTTGTTTTAGCGTAAAGAGTTTATGCTGAACCGCTCCAGAAAGATCAAACACCAGACGAGCATGATCCGGCGCAATCCAGACCCGCACATTATGCACCTCCATCGCGTAACTATTCGCCACCAACAACCAGCAGCTAAGCAGCACCAAAAAAGTACCTAAACGTCGCATTATTCTGTTTATCATCACGCGATTAAAACCTGAATCCGTTACAACACATAGACAGCCAACACCATTATCGCTTTAATTATCAGTCAGTTTTTAGCTTATCGGCCAGTTGCCGGCCTTTTTCAGTCTGCGGATGCCAGTTTATTCTTCGCCCTAACTGTTCAACCGAAATATTCAGTAACAGATCAGCCACCGGCAACACACCTTCACCCCGTTCAGGCCACTCAATCAGGCAAATACTTTCATCAGTGAAATAGTCCCGAATGCCCAAATACTCCAACTCTTCGGGATCACCCAGACGATAGAGATCAAAATGAAACACCGTCCGGTCGCCTAATTCATAAGGCTCAACCAGTGTATAAGTGGGACTCTTAACAGAACCTTGATGACCAAATCCCCGCAATACTCCACGGCTCAGGGTCGTTTTCCCCATACCCAGATCACCGTTGAGAAAGATGACTTCTCCCCCTTCAGCAAACTGCGCCAATGCTTTTCCAAAGGCAACCATCGCGGCCTCATCGGCAACGAAAACACTATCTTTACTCTCTAACGGCACTCTGCCCACCCTTACATACCATTAACTAACAAACGCAATTGTGCCAACAGATCAGTCGCTTGCATACCTCGGGCGCCTTTTAGTTCTGCATTTCGATCTGCAGCGGCGCCATGCAACCATGCGCCTAATCGAGTAGCATCACCAGAGGACAGACCCTGA
>JAIBDA010000111.1 GCA_024679635.1 Amphritea sp.
CATAGTATCCCCAAGGTAGATCTGACAATCTGCTGCCGGCAGCTGGGTCAGGCTTCGACGACAAGTACGAAAGCCTGCCTTAACACTTTGATCATATATGCTGGTAAAACGCTCCGGATGCCTGGGCACCAGAACTAAAACGAGATCGTTATATCGCGATTGCAGGTTCCGATAAGCCTGCAACAACTGGGTTTCTTCATCATCATGGGTACTGGCTGCAATAATGACCGGGCGGTCAGCCCCCCAGGCATTTCTCAGACTAGCAGCTTCCGACGCAGCCCCCAGAGGCGCTTCAATATCAAACTTAATACTACCGGTCACTGTTAACTTTTCAGACGCCAGCCCCAGCTCGACAAAACGTTCACCATCTTGCGCATTCTGCGCTGCAATCCCTGTGACACGTTTCAACATTGGCTCAGCAAGCCATCTGAATCGTTGATAACCGGCGGCGGAGCGCACAGATAGCCGGGCATTGGTGACCAACACCGGGACATTACGCTGTGCGCAGCTGTGGATAAGATTAGGCCAAAGCTCAGTTTCAACGATCACGCAGCTACGGGGGTTAATACGTTTATGAAAACGAGCCAAAGCATCAGGAAGATCATATGGACAATAACAGTGGCTAACCCGATCACCAAAATGGGCCGTCACCCGGGCACTGCCAGTAGGCGTCATGCTGGTAATGTGTACCGGTACCTGCGGGTGCTCATCAAGCAGTTTTTCTACCAATGGAATAATTGCCATCGTTTCGCCAAACGAAACTGCATGCACCCAGATCGGTCGAACGCCTTCGACGGAACGAACAAAACCAAAGCGCTCAGACCAGCGGCGTCGATACTCCGGCGCCTGCTTACCGCGTAGCCAAAGCTTCAGCAAAACCAGTGGTATCAGACAATAAAACATCAGCGAATAGAACCAACGAGCCATAGAGATATACGCATTCCATAAGTAAAACATCAGTTTACCATTATCAGTGAGTGATACCGAGGGTATAATGACCGCTGTTAATCGCAGGTATAAAGATGCAAACAGTAACGACAGATCTGGTTATTCTGGGCGGCGGTATCGCCGGCCTCTGGTTGTTAAACCGAGTCCGACAACAAGGTTTTGATGCTATTTTGCTCGAAACCCATAGCCTAGGTGGGCGCCAGTCAGTCCGCTCTCAGGGGATTATTCACGGCGGCACAAAATACGCGTTGAATGGCGTTCTTACCCAGGCATCCAATAGCATTGCTGATATGCCATCCCGCTGGCGCGCCTGTCTCGAGGGCAAAGGTGAACTGGATCTTAGCCAGGCAAACATTCTGTCTGACGCTCACTATATGTGGTCAAAAGCCTCACTAGGGTCGAAAATGACAACCTTCCTGGCCAGTAAAGCGCTGAAAGGACGGGTAGATCAAGTTTCAGCTAAAGAGCGCCCACAGGTTTTCCAGAATCCAAAATTCCGCGGCAACCTGTATAAATTAAATGAGATCGTCCTGGATGTACCTTCCGTCATTGAGGCATTAGCCAGGCCCAACATGCGGCAGATCTGCAAAGTTGATCCCTCCGAGGTCCGACTGGAAACACTTAACGGTGAAGTTCAGGCGGTGCAGCTAAACCAGCTGCGCATTAAAGCCCAGCGCTATATAACCACCGCTGGCGAAGGTTCCGAGGAACTCCTGCAGCAACTCAGCATAGATCAACCACAGATGCAGCGCCGGCCACTGCATATGGTCATGGTCCGCCATTGTTCCGACCTGCCAACCTTTGCTCATTGCATAAGTAGCGGTAGCAAGCCCGTAGTGACTATCACCACACACCCAACCCAGGATGGCGAACAGGTATGGTATCTGGGAGGTGATCTGGCCGAGACCGGTGTAAAACGAAGTTCAGAAGAACAGATTAAAAAAGCCCAACAACTGATTGCTAAACTGCTTCCCTGGATCGAGTTGAAAGATGCCCGCTGGGGTAGTTTTCATATTAACCGGGCAGAACCCAAACAGTCGTCGCTGACCCGTCCAGACTCAGCCTTTGCCCAGTTAAGCGGCAACTGTATCATCAGCTGGCCCACTAAACTGGCATTGGCACCCGATCTGGCCGACCAGGTCCTTGGCATGCTCGATGAGCAAAATATCACCCCCTGCGCTAAGGCAGATACATCTGCTCTGGCACTATTAGCCAAACCAGAGATCGCTGAAGCAGTATGGGAGAGCTTATTTTGCTAACACTGAGAAAGATTGCCGGTACCGATCTGATGGTCAGTCCGATCGGACTGGGGACGGTCAAGCTGGGCCGCGATCGCGGTGTAAAATACCCCGAAAGCTTCACCATTCCTGATGACAGAAGTGCTCGCGGCTTACTGGATCTGAGCAGAGATCTGGGGATCAACCTGCTGGATACTGCCCCCGCCTATGGTCGGAGCGAAGAGCGACTTGGCCCACTACTCCAGGGTCAGCGTGATCATTGGCTGATATGCAGTAAGGTCGGTGAGGAGTTTAATAACCAGACTGGGCAATCACACTTTGATTTTACCCCCGAACATGTGAGATTAAGTATAGAGCGAAGCCTGCAACGGCTACAAACTGATGTGATAGATATCCTACTGGTGCACTCTGACGGTAATGATATTGAGATCATCCAACGTTACGGCATATTGGAACAACTGGAGTTATTGAAAGCTGAAGGAAAGATCCGCGCCGCTGGCATGTCTACCAAAACTGTTGCCGGGGGAATCGAAGCTCTGAAACGCTCTGATATCGCCATGGTCACCTACAATCTGGACTACCAGGACGAGCTGGCGGTTATCGATTATGCGCTGGCAGAAGAAAAAGGAATATTAATCAAGAAAGCCCTGGCTTCTGGCAGTCTCAATCAACGGCCAGGTATTGATTCGGTTCGAGCAAGTTTTGATCAGGTGTTAGGTCATCAAGGGGTCAGCAGCGCCATTATCGGCACTATTAATCCTGAGCATCTGCGTGCGAATGTTGAGGCTGCTTCAGCGGCTATGGAGCAACAGCAAAGCAATTAAAGATTACAGCTATAACAATAGGAGAAAGCATGATCATAGCCAGCGTAGATCCGGCTGAATTCCGAACTCAGGCCATTGAGATCGAACCTTTCGCTGGCGGAATCAATATCACGCCTGTCGGCATTCCTGTTGATTTTGAAACTATGCAGATGCGGCGTAAAGCTTGCCAACCCAGCATTCCTGGCAAGTACGCTAACCTGGGTGTTTCAGCACAGATCCACCTGACCCTGTTTGAAAAAGAGTATCTGATATTAGTCCGGCAGCAAAAAGCTGACCATGCCTTGTTGAAACTCCCATCGGGTTACGTGCCCCTGGAGCAACTTAGCAACCCTTACCTAACCCTGGCTCAGGAGTTAGTAGAAGAGTGTCTATTACTGAAAGGAAAGAAATTCTGTCGGGTGGAGCTAAACACTCAGCGATTAATCAAACCCTATTCAGAACTTGAATATCACAGTGATGATCTCTTGCAGCTCTACAGTGAGCGCAGTAACCCACTCAAGTTCCCCCAAGCTCAGGTCTATATCAACCGGCAGCCGTTATTAGGCAACCCTTTCCTGTATATCCATAAACAAACCTGCTCCGCTCAGCTGGTGTATCCCCTGCGTATGACACTACCGGACTGTGAAGAGTTATCTTTGCTGCATGCGGAAGAGCAATATGACCAGGAATCGAATGAACTGAATGTAAAACTGAATTCAGAACTCTGGCTGGCCAGGGTGAACGGCGATGGAATCTTTAGTCTGAACAAGCTCATTCGGGATCGGGTGCAGTCAATGAAGATACCCGCCGATACCCGTTTAAGCGAAGTGTTTGCACCGAAGAAAAAAACGTTTATGTAACCCGCTTACTTTAAAGCTTTGATGAAACACAGGGCTTTCTCTTCAGGCTGATCAGCTACCCTGAATTTTCTCAACAATCGCCGTAGTTGAACAGTTATCCAGGAAAGAGAGCACTTTCACCTCGCCGCCATAGCTAGCCACAAACTCACCACCGACAACCTGATCCAGTCCGTAATCACCGCCTTTCACCAACACTTCGGGACGCACCTGCTGCAACAATCGCTCAGGCGTATCTTCATGATAACTAACCACCCAATCGACGGCTTCCAAGCCCGCCAGTACGGCCTTGCGTCGCTCAACCGGATTAATTGGCCGGCCGTCGCCCTTCAGTCGACGCACCGACTCATCATCGTTAATAGCCAACACCAGTCGATCTCCCTGCGCCCTGGCCTGCTCAAGGTAGCCCACATGCCCGGCATGGAGAATATCGAAACAGCCATTAGTGAACACAATTTTCTCGCCGGCCGCTCGCGCATCTTCGAGTGCAATCATCAGCTGTTC
>JAIBDA010000092.1 GCA_024679635.1 Amphritea sp.
AGTTACTGCAGGACCTTTTAATACTCTACTGTGGCGAGTCGTAGTGATGCAGGAAAATGGCTATCAGGAAGGCTTTTATTCTCTGCTAGACCCTGACCGTCAGATCGAATTTAAGCATTACCCTAATCAGTCAGGATTGCTTAGTGATATTCAGGATCACTGGCCTGTGGAGCGATTGCAGTGGTTTAGTAAGGGGTTTCTGAAAGTAGAAAGTACCCGTGACAATGATCTGGTTGTTTCAGATCTGCGCATCGGAATCGAACCATCCTATGTCTTTTCATTTAAAGTCGCAGAGATAGCGGGTGATGAAGTAACCCCGGTTGAAGATCAGCTGGTTACTCAGTCTTTTGATTTGGGTGATGTGGGCAAATTGTTACAGCGTATTCTCAGCCGGGATAATTAGTACCCTCTTGCTCAATCAGGCTTTCAACAGCTAGATGTTGTGTAAATTCAGAAGGAGTTTGGAAACTAGAAGTAGGGGCTCTGGCGCAGGCTTGTAACCTCAGTGAGAGGTGCTTGTGCCGACGGTCTGGGGATTGCGGTTAGCTCAATCTGGAGTGTATACGAGCAATTGGAAAGAGGTGAGCTGGTTCAGGTATTAAAAAGTTATCCGCTTGTTTCAGATACAGCAGTCTGGGCGGTTTATCCCAGTTCACGTTTGTTGGCACCTAAAGTCAGGGCCTTTATCGATTATTACGCCGAGTGCTTTAAAGATCCGGTTTACTGGAATAATCCAAGCTGAGTAAAAAATTCTTATATAAAATACAGTGATTTTTTTTAGATTCGTTTTTTATACTGCCTACGTCGGTATTAAGAATACATTTGCCGTTGGTTGTGACGATCTATAATCAGGAATAGTGTAGTGTAGAAAGTGATTTTGTCTGTATGACATATTATAGAGTTCAATGAAGCGCATTTAGGTGTATCGACTCTCCGGTATATAGTCTCTTAGGTATTGTAAAGAATTCGTAACTATGAAAAGACTTGATTTTAATCAGCTGGCAACTTTTGTCGCTATTGTCGATGCCGGTAGTGTTACTAAAGCAGCGGCCTCTCTACACCGAACGCAGGCTGCTATCAGTATCCAGCTGAAAAAGCTTGAAGAAGGGGTGGGTAAACAGTTACTTAATCGGAGTTATAATAACTTCACTCTGACTCAGGAAGGTGAAATTTTACTTTCTTATGCGCGAAAGATTCTCAACTTGTCGGAGGAAGCTTTCAACGCGATCAGTGATGAAGAAGTTTCCGGGAGTGTACGCTTCGGTATTCCGGATGGCTACGCCCGGGTTTATATTCAAAACTCACTGCGTAAGTTTATTCGCCGCTTCCCTAAAATCCGTATTCAGATTAAAAATGATAATAGCCATAATTTATACAAGAGTCTGCACGAGGGAGAACTTGATCTTATTCTTGCAACCCGTGATCCCAAGGAATCAGGCGGCGAGCTAATCCGACGTGAGAAGATCCGGTGGGTGGCAGCAAAAGACTATCTGCTGGATACAGAACAACCGATTCCGTTAGCTCTCTATGAGCAGGGCTGTGCCTATAGAAAGAATATCGTAGAGCAGCTTAATCAAAACGATAAAGACTGGTTCGTTTCTTTTGAGTGTCAGGGAGTGACCGGATTTGATATAGCAATATCTAACGGCCTGGCTATCTCGGCTTTAGCTGAATCCCTGGTAAAAGAGGAGTGGCGGATTATCAACGCTTCTGAGGGATTACCTGATTTGGGTGAGATTGAGATCGAGCTGCATACTAGCCCTGGGGATGTTAGTGAAGCGATTCGATGTTTTGCCGATGAGCTATCGAAGCAGGTTAGTAATATCCATATCGACTAAACCGGCTATTGGTAATAAAAAAAACCATCCTTACGGATGGTTTTTTGGTTTGGCATGAACTGATTAATCGATGAGTCCATCAGGACGATTAGTTTCTCGTTCAAAGTGAATAGGTAATGCCCGGCCATAGAACTGCTTGGAATGTTCTGGGCGATTAACTGTATTCTGGTCAGTCATATAAGTTGGCAAGGCTGTAATCCAGGCACCTGGCCCCTTTACTTCCTGTACTCGATGTAACGCGTAGCGTCCTTTAAATAATTGCAGGTAGCCCGGTTTCCATTCTAATTCGTGTACACCCTGCTTATCACCATTGAGAACCCGGTTAACTGCATCTATGTTCTCATCTTCTACGGAACGGATATTTGGCGCATATTCAAAGGTACCACCCTCAGATGGCTGTTCAACTGAAACACTCACAGTGAATTCGTTACCATCAAAGTGCCATGGGAAATAATCGCCGTCCTCAAGAACACCATATGGGCAACGAGCAAGAGGGTCAGCCCAGGTATAAATTGGCCATATTCCTAAGCATTCACCTATAAAGCGGGTCATGATGTCATTGTCATACATGGCCAGCATATCGGAATCCTGCGGGATAATATCTGTATTGATAAAGCCAGCGGTTCGGCGTTGTAGATAGCGACCGGGATGGTTTTCCGGTTGCTCTTTATCCTCCTTAGTCATATAGGGGTTGTGCTTCTGTTCTGAGCGGAAAATACAGGGCATTAACCGGTGTGCTTCAAGACGCATACGTTCCTGGGCTTCTGGCCGGACAAAGTCGGCAATTACGCTACAGCCGATATCATCCAGTTGCTCTCTACAGCGAGCAATTAAGGCTTTAGTGACGGGATGATCCAGGTCATGGATAGGATAGTTTTCCAGATCCACAATCTGAGCCAGGCGCTCCAGCTGTTGGGTGTATTCCGGTGGAGCAGCGTTCGTTTGAGTCATTGCAGTCATAATAACCTCTTTAGGTTTATTTTTGTTCTGGCTGCATATTCGGTTAGTCATAGGAGTTATGGCAAACAAAGAAAACCGGATTTATAGATCGTATTTTTGAATAATATCGAAAAGATAGGGGCTTGGTTGATAGGGAAAGGAAATATTATTTTTTTGAATGTTACGCAATGATTTTTCAATTTTCATAATAGCAGTGTTGTTAGATTAAGCTTTAAGACAATAATTTCGATTCATAGTATTTAAAAAATCAAATTATAGAAAATAACCAGTTAATGACTCCAGGTTGTTTTCTATTTGTCTTTGTAACTATCAGATCTATAAGGTTTTTATTAATTGTTATCTATGCTTGATATTTCTTGAATATAGCATCGAAAAAATCGATTATAACTATCTGAATATTTGGTTTTTCAATTAATCTTTTTTTTACTAGATTGAGGTTCGTGGCAATGGCCAATGAGACAACGATCAATATTAAACATTATAAAAACCGGATTTAAGATCATGACAGAAGCAGTGATTATAAATGAACAGGATGCTCTTGAACTGAGTGTTGCTCCCACCGTAACGCCAACTTTGGCTGAATTTGTAGACCTGGAAACTTATCCTATTGACGATATGGATGCGCCTAAACGCAAAGCGTTGGTAGAGCAATGTCGTAAAGAACTGGATGCGGTTGGCTGTTGTCGTATTCCGAATATTATCAAGCCTGAATCTATCGAGCGGATGCGTCAGGAAGTTGAACGTCAGCGAGAGAATATCTACTGGTCTGAAGACAGTCATAATCCATATATGACTAAAGAAGATACCAATCTGCCAGCTGAGCATCCGGCACGTTTTTTTGAGAAACGTTCCAGTGGCTTTGTTAACTCGGATATTTTGGAAGAGTTTTCTGATCTGCAGGCAATTTATAATCATGATGCAGTGGTTCAGTTTGTATCAGATTGTCTGGGTGTCGCGCCTATTTATCGTTGGGCTGACCCGCTTGGACGTAACCCATACAGTGTGATGGATGAAGGGAATTATTTTCCCTGGCACTTTGATGGCAACGAATTCACCGTGAGTATCTTAGTTCAGGAGCCAGAAAAAGGCGGTGAATTCCAGTATTACCCAGACCTCCGTACTCCGGAAAACGAAAACCTGGAAGAGGTTGCCGAAGTACTGAACGGCGATTATTCCAAAGTACACTCTCTGGAGCTTCGTCCGGGTGATATGCAGATCTTTAAAGGGCGCTTTTCTATGCACCGTGTAACACCGGTAGAAGGAAAACGTTCACGCTATATTGCATTACCGACTTATATGCGGGACCCGGAAACAGTGAATCGCCCAGAGCATGCCAAACAGTTCTACGGGCGTGCACTGCCGATTCACCACGAGCGGGAAGCTAATCGTCCGGATAGTTTACTGGACTAAGCTTTTATCTTTCTAATACGTAGAGGGTTGTTCAGTCTCTCTGAGCAATCCGGTAGGTTTAACTGCTTGTATAACTTTAACTGACTCAAATGCCTAGAAAGTAATCGTTTGAAGCATCGTAAGCCAGATATTAAATTACCCTCCTATCACTTGCATGGTTGGAATTCATTCAGCCTGCCTACTTTTTCCGGGGTGGCTCTGAGTATAGGGGTCATCCCACCTAATCATTAGATTCAGAAAACTGATTGTAACTGCATCTACCACATCGGGAGAAGCATCTTACAGATGCTATCTGAGGCAATTTATAACAAACACAGAGGTGTTCTATGCCGACAATTCGAATTGAAGCTATGTCAGACCAGGGTTTTGAAATACAGCAGTTGCTTGTGCAATGTACTGAAGCTGCTGCAATTGCATTGGATATACCGCAGGGCTGGATCTGGGCTCTATTCAGAGCCGTAGAACCGGGCTGTTATGCTGAAGGTGCTCATATCTGGCAGGCTAGTGAAATGGATAAGGCTTCTATTCTTATCTCAATTACTGCGCTTGAAGGCCGCACTGCTGAATTGAAGGCTACGCTGCTGGAAGCTGTAGCGAGGGTAACGGCTGAGGTAACAGGCGTTAGCTTGGAAAAAGTATTTGTGGAGTACCGTGATATTCCTAAAGGACACGCATATAGCGGTGGGGAATTGGCGTAAATTATCAATCATCATTTCTTGGCTGCCTTTGACTGTCTAATAGCTATAGCGCTGACTTGGGTAACTGCTTGCCTTACTAAAAGTTATCGATTTGTCTTGTTATTAATTGTTTGAGCTGCTCTTTGATATCAGGATAATTTTGTTTTCTGCGAAAGGCTATTTTTATCCTGCTATTCCTTGTCAATATATGAGAATAACGGCTTTAGAAATAACAGTAACATAAAGAAATTTGCCAGAATGTTTGGCAGCTATTAATAATAAAAGTGAGATCACTAGCATGACTACTAATCAAGAGCTTACGCTGGAACAGCAACAGGAACAGGTTCGTATCGATCTGGCGGCGATGTTCCGACTGACCCAATTATTCGGTTGGGATGACACTATCTGGAACCATATTACCG
>JAIBDA010000116.1 GCA_024679635.1 Amphritea sp.
ATTCTATGGCCTAAATTCAAGACAATAAAAAAATTGTCATGGATACATTCGACATGCCCCGCGCTCGCTATAAACCTGTAGTGGACAGACTGTCCGCCGAGATCCGCTCAGGCGCTTTGCCACCCGGCACTCAACTGCCCACTCATCGGCAGCTTGCAGCCACAGAAGGCATTGCGTTGGTCACCGCCTCAAGGGTCTATGCCGAGCTGGAAACCATGGGACTGGTGAGCGGGGAAACCGGGCGTGGCACCTTTGTTCGGGAAACCGCTCTGCCGTTAAGCCACGGTATCGATCAGCCCCCAGCCACGGCAGGCATGGTCGACCTTAACTTTAATTCGCCCACTATACCCGGGCAAACAGAGATGTTACGCCAAGCCCTGCGACAGCTGTCGATCTCCGGCGATCTGGACGCCCTGCTCCACTACCAACCCCATGCGGGCAGGCTGCATGAACGTGCCATCGTCGCCAAACATCTGCAAAACCGGGGGGTGAGTGCTGTAGCAGAACAGGTTTTTCTTGTCAGCGGTGCCCAGCACGGCCTCGCGGCAACGGTGATGTCATTACTGCAGCCCGGCGATGTCGTCGCCGTTGACGCCCTGACCTACTCCGGTTTCAAAGTACTCGCCGAAGTGCATGGATTAGAGCTAGTAGCAATTGAGTTATCAGACCAGGGCCCAAACCTCGAAGCCCTGGAACAACTGTGCCTCAAACGACGGGTAAAAGCCGTGTACAGTATGCCAACCCTGCATAATCCGATGGGCTGGGTGATGGATCTTGCACAGCGACAGCAACTGGTCGCTATCGCCCGCCAGCATCAACTGCTGATTATCGAAGATGCCGCCTACGCCTTCCTCGCAGAGAACCCTCCTGCGCCACTCATCAGCCTGGCACCTGAATTAACAGTCTATGTATCCGGGCTTTCTAAAAGCGTCGCCACCGGCTTTAGAGTAGGCTTTATCGTCGCACCCGAGCGCTGGGGAGCCCAGATAGAGCGCACCATCAGGGCGACCACCTGGAACACGCCGGGCCTGATGACCGCCATCGCCTGCGGCTGGATCGAAGATGGCACGGTTGCCCGGCTTGAATCAGAAAAACGCCAGGATGCCACCGTCCGACAATCGCTGGCCAAAAAGGTACTCGATGGACTGGACTACATCACCCACCCGGCATCTTACTTCATCTGGTTACGCCTGCCTGAAGCGGCCCGGGCAGATCAGATAGTGATGGCGCTGATGAAAGCGAATATATCGGTATCCACGGCTGAGCCATTTACCGTTGCCGACCATACCCCCCATGCGATTCGACTGGCACTGGGATCGGTCGATCTGGATACTTTGCGAATTGCTTTAAAGCAGGTCCGGGAGATAGTCGGCCTCTATGACTATTAATGAGATTTCTTTGGCCTGTGCCGCCCTACCGATTACACTGTCCCTATGACGCATCCGACAGAACAATCAGCAGCAAAGCCAAGAGTGCAATCCATAGCGCAGCCCTTAACCGACTTTATTCACCGGCATCCCCGGTTGTTTATCCTCACCGGCGCCGGCTGCAGCACCCAGTCCGGCATTCCTGATTACCGGGACAAAAACGGCGAATGGAAACGCCAGCCACCGGTACAACACCGGGACTTTTTGACCCGTCACACCAGCCGACAGCGTTTTTGGGCCAGGAGCCTGATCGGCTGGCCGCTGATGGCAAATGCCCGGCCCAATGCGGTACATGAAAGTTTGCAGCTATTAGAACAGAAAGGGTATTGCCAACAACTGGTCACCCAGAATGTCGACCGGCTACATCAACTGGCGGGACAGCAACACGTCATCGACCTTCACGGCCGTTCAGATCAGGTGATCTGCATGGCGTGCGACAGGCTCCATGACCGCAACAAAATCCACCTGCAGATGGCCGATGAGAATCCAGAATTCACCCAATACACCGCTGCCGCAGCACCGGACGGCGATGCCGATCTGGAGGGTATCGATTTTAGTGGTTTCAACGTCACCAACTGCCCCGACTGTGACGGCATACTAAAGCCAAATGTAGTTTTCTTCGGCGATAACGTACCTAAAGAACGAGTATTCAGTGCATTAGACAGTCTCAAGCAATCGGATGCGCTACTGGTTGTCGGTTCATCACTGATGGTTTATTCCGGTTTTCGCTTCTGTAAACAAGCGGCGCAACTGAATATCCCTATCGCGGCGATTACCCGGGGGAAAACCCGGGCCGATGAGCTGCTGAGCCTGAAACTGGATGGCGATATCAGTGAGTTTCTGGTGCCTGCGGCGGCTCAGCTTTAACGACTCACCAACAGCTCAGCATTCCAGACATTAAGTACCCGCTGCCATTTAGGATTATCTACCCTGGCAGCGATGGGCTCGCCATTGTTCCAACCATCCTTAAACCAGAACTCTGAGCGGTTGAAGCTATATACCGGCAAGAAGTCCTGTCGCAGCGAAGCCGGCGTCGGTACCAGCGTTAGATTGTCCAATAGCATCGGTTCACTATCAGCCTGTTCCTGATACGCCACCAGCATATGTTTTGTGCCATCAGAAAGCCGACCAAACACCAGCTGCAGCTTTGATTCATCAACCCCCATCGACAACAGAGTAAAGAACTTGGCGATAGCAAAATCTTCACAATCCCCCTGCCCGCGGCGGATAAATTCAGCAGGGTCGGACCAGTAATCCTCAACGCCAAATAACTGCTGGTCGGAACGGTAAGCGGCGGTGTTAATATATCGATCAACCTGAAACACCTTCTCCTGCTGACTCAACTGCGAAAAGGGCTGATCGATCAGATCTATCCATTGAAGATAGTATGAAGAAGAGACAGAAGCAGCCGCCGATTGGCAGGCAAGCAAAAGCAGAACACAAATAATGCGGATCATCGATTCGTCCGGTTGCGTAACTATCCATCCGTTACCGGACGACACTTCAGTTAACAGCCTATTTTTACGTGCTATGAAGCCTGTGTGTGCAACGTTACTCAAGCCAAACAGATGCTTCTTATACACGTCCCCTTGCATTGATCTGAATCCCCCAACTCAGAGCAACCCTATTCACAACCGGTTTAACCCTGTCGCTCTAACCCTATCGGCGCCTTCTCTTTTCTCTTTAATCCGGCAATCAGCAAAGCAGCGATAATCGCCCGTTTCAGGTATACTGGCGGCCAATTAAATCCTGATCCCGAGTACACCGTGTCTGATACCTCTTTTTCCTCCCTGAACCTGCCTCCGACTATGCTTAGCAATCTGGCTGACCTTGGCTACAAGGAGATGACTCCGATCCAGGCACGCAGCCTGCCCCACGCCCTGGCCGATAAAGATATTATCGCCAAAGCGAAAACCGGCAGCGGTAAAACCGCCGCCTTTGGCATCGGTTTGCTGTTAAAAATTAATCAGCGGGATTTCGGCACTCAGGCACTGGTCATCTGCCCAACCCGTGAGCTCAGCACCCAGGTGGCTCAGGAGATCCGCCGTCTGGCGCGGTTTAAAGACAACCTGAAGCTGGTCATTCTCTGTGGCGGCCAGTCGGTCGGTCCCCAGATCGGCTCACTCGAACACGGCGCCCATATCATCGTCGGCACCCCGGGGCGGATTCAGGACCTGATCCGTAAAGGCAAACTCGACCTGTCCCGTTGTAAAACCGTGGTACTGGATGAAGCCGATCGCATGCTGGACATGGGCTTTTATGAGCAGATCGAAGGCGTTATCAGTAATACCCCGAAACAGCGTCAGACACTGCTGTTTTCAGCCACCTATCCCGATGGCATTAAGAAACTCAGTTCAGATCTCCAGGTAGAACCTGTCGAAGTCACCGTAGAAGCGGTACACAGCACCGGTCAGATAGAACAATCCTTCTATGCATTAGAGAAAACCAAAAAGCCTGAAGCGCTGGTACGGATACTCAGCCACTTCAAGCCTGAATCTACCGCGATCTTCTGTAACACCAAAGACCAGTGCCGGGAAGTATCAGACCATCTGCGTAATCTGGGCTACTTTGCCGCAGCACTGCACGGCGATCTGGACCAACGCGACCGTGACCAGGTACTGGTACAGTTCGCCAACCGCAGTAACACTATCCTCA
>JAIBDA010000110.1 GCA_024679635.1 Amphritea sp.
CCGCTGTGCCGAGTTTAATGCCATGCATGTGCATCATGGCGAGATGCCCTTTCCCCACCTGGAGCGCTTCTGATTATGCAAGCTGTGGCAGAACAATCATTACCGGGGGCCCTGACCCGGAATCAGGCCGATAGTCAAGCTCAGTCGTTAGCCGAACAGGTGCAACAGGCATTTATAAACCAACAGCCCCTGGTAATATCCGGCGGCGGCAGCAAAGGCTTTTATGGCCGGCCTCTTGAGGGAGAAACGCTTTCGCTCAGTGATTATCAGGGCATTGTCAGCTATGAACCCTCCGAACTGGTCATTACCGCCCGGGCAGGTACCCCGCTCCATATCATAGAAACCGTACTCGCTGAGCAAGGCCAGATGCTGGGATTTGAACCGCCTCATTATGCAGCCAGCGCCACCCTGGGCGGCACTATCGCCTGTGGTTTATCCGGGCCCAGGAGAGCCTATAGCGGCGCAGCACGGGACTTTGTCCTGGGTGTCACAATGATCAACGGCAAAGGTGAAATCCTACGCTTTGGTGGCCAGGTGATGAAGAACGTAGCTGGCTACGATGTCTCCCGGTTGATGAGCGGCGCCCAGGGCACCCTGGGCGTGCTGCTGGAAATTAGCCTGAAAGTAATCCCCATGCCGGCCCATGAAGAGACCCGAGTGCTTAGCTGCAGCCAACAACAGATGCAAACCCTGTTATGCGACCTAGGGCGCCAGCCATTGCCAGTCTCAGCCACCCTATTTCATAACGACCGACTCTATATTCGCCTGTCCGGCACGGTAGCTGGCGTCCATTCCGCAGCACAGATAATAGGCGGAGATCTGCTGAGTGCAGATCAGTTCTGGCTACAGGCAAAAGAACAACAGCACCCATTCTTTAACTCAGACCAGACCTGCTGGCGCCTGTCATTGCCGCCGGCGGCAACGGCAGTGCCTGATGATATTGCAAAGCAGCAACTGATCGAATGGGGCGGCGCACAACGCTGGCTCTACAGCGAGGCAGATCGCTGCCAAATTATTCAGTGGGCCGAAGCGAATGGTGGCCATGCCACCGCGGTGGATCGCAGTAAACATGGCCACACCCTGTTTCATCCACTCAGCAGTGCCCTGCTGCCGCTTAGCAAGCGAATAAAACAGAGCTTCGATCCAGCCGGCATCCTGAATGCTGGTCGCCTGTATCCCGATCTGTAACCTACTTAAATATAAATGGAAGACGACTGTGCAGATCAAAATCGCAGAATCACTGAGACAGAGCCCGCGTGGCCAAGAAGCGGAATCGATACTGCGCAAGTGCGTTCATTGTGGCTTCTGTCTGGCTACCTGCCCCACCTATAACCTTTCCGGCAATGAACTAGACAGTCCCCGGGGACGGATCTACCTGATTAAGCAGGTGCTGGAAGGCAATCCGGTTTCCCAGATCACCCAACAACACCTGGACAGCTGTCTGAACTGCCGTGCTTGTGAAACCACCTGTCCATCTAACGTACAGTACCACCGCCTACTGGAGATCGGTGTGCCACTAGTCGAGCAGGAAGTGCCCCGCAACCTGAAACAGCGCCTGCTGCGTACCGCGATTCTTACCGTTTTACCTTACCGCAACCGTTTCACCCCTTTATTACGCACAGTACAGGCTATTCGCCCGCTGCTGCCCAAAGCACTCAGCAATAAAGTGCCCGCCAGGAAACTAACCACTGTGGCTGCCAGACCGGACCGGGTTGCGCTCCAGCGTACCATGCTGCTACTCGAAGGCTGCGTCCAACCCGCCATCGATCCGGACATCAATGCGGCGACCGCCCGGGTATTAAACAGGTTTGGAATATCTCTGATTACCGCTCCTAAGGCTGGTTGTTGCGGTGCACTGAGCTATCACCTCAATCAACAGCAGGAAGGGCTGAACTTTATGCGTCGCAATATCGATGCATGGTGGCCACAGATCGAACAAGGTTGCGAAGCGATAATCATGACTGCCAGCGGCTGTGGTACCACCGTAAAGGAATATGCTGAACTGCTAAAGGATGACCCCCACTACGCAGAAAAGGCTCGCCGGGTTTCAACACTGACAAAAGATATTGTGGAAGTACTCAGTAAGGAAACCATCGAAAACCTGCCTATTAATCCGGCTGCCAGTCTGGCGTTCCAGTGTCCCTGCTCGCTACAACATGGTCAGGGGCTGGCGGGTAGCGTGGAAGCGCTACTCAGTCGGATGGGCTTTGAACTGAAACCCGTCAGAGACAGCCACATTTGCTGCGGCTCAGCAGGCACTTACTCAATCTTTCAGCCGGAGCTGGCCACCGAACTTAGACAAAACAAACGTAGAACCCTGGAAAGTTCCGGTGCAGATCAATTTGTATCCGCCAACATCGGTTGTATCAGCCACCTGTCTGAGGGTGCTGATCGTCCGGTCAGGCACTGGATACAAGTCGTCGATGCAGCACTGGACCAAACTCCAGTTTGAAATAAACCAGGCCTGATTAAAGGCATAACAATAAAAAGAAGGTAGCACGATGAAACTAAAGACTCTGTTTAAACCCCTGGCCGGTATTGCACTGAGCATGACCCTTGCCACCAGCGCATTAGCGGAAACCACCATGCGAGTAGCCAGCTGGCTACCACCAACCCATCCACAGAATGCTGTGGTGCTAGATACCTGGGGTAAGTGGATCGACGAAGCCACCGAAGGCCGGGTGAAGATGGTAATCGAATATGGCATGGGTCACCCAAAGACCATGTTTGAACTAGTAGAAGATGGCGTAGTCGATGCCAGCTGGAGTGTGCATGGTTATATACCGGGTCGCTTTAAACTGACCGAATCAGTAGAACTGCCTAATCTTAACGCCAGCGCTGAAGCCGCTTCAGTCGCTCTGTGGCGAGTGAGTAACAAGTACTACAAGCAGGCCAATGAACACGAAGGTTTGACCCTGGCAGCACTGTTTACTCACGGGCCGGGCCAGATCCACCTAGCGAAGCCGATCAGTTCGCTGGAAGAGATGAAAGGCCGCAAGATCCGTCTTGGTGGCGGAATTCAAAGCGCTCTGGGTAAGCGGATGGGCGTAACCCCGGTAGGCGCTCCAGCCCCTAAAGTGTACGAAATGATGCAGCAGGGGGTTGTAGGTGGCGTCTTCATCCCGGCTGGCGAGCAGAAGACCCTGCGTCTTAACGAAGTCACAAAACAGCTGGTTCTGCTACCGGGCGGCATGTACACCATGAGTTTTTCTATGTTCCTCAACCCGGATTTTATGGCAGGCCTGAGCCAGGCTGACCGGGATGCGATAATGAAAATATCAGGTGAGAAACTATCCGCATTGGCAGGCCGAGCCTGGGATGCCGGTGATACTGAAGGCCTGAAGGTAGCAAAAGAGGCTGGGGTTTCGATTCTTGAGGTGAAGCCTGGCGATCTGATTGATCGGGAGTTCCAGACCATGATTAAAGGTATGGATGAAGAGTACCTTACCCGGGTTGCAGACCGGGGGGTAGATGCGGCAGGCGCGCTGAAAGAGCTGCGTGAGATTGCAAGAAACTATAACCCTTAACAGCTTTGCCTGAGCTATGCAGGTCTGAAAGCAGGACCTGCATATTCTGGTTAAATCTGTTCAGTCAGGTTAACAATCGATCAGCTATCAATTTAAACCCGGCGTCCCGTGTTTAGTTTTGATTATTAACCAACTCTGGCAAACAAAAAGTGAAATGGCTGATCTAGCCTGCCTATCTTCCTTTCCCGTCTGCATGCCTGGCCATAAACCTGCAGACGGGCTTTTTTCCCTCACAACCTCTGGCCAACACACACAAGGTCCACTTTCTTCGTATGAATAGTAAACAGGGATTCTCTGATTCCTTCGCTAAGAGTTACTGCCTATCTTCCCTTCTTGGGCAGTAAACTTAGAAACGGAATCGAGCGGGAACGAGGACGAACAGAAGGTTGAGTATTACTTCATCAACTATAAAACTCACCACAATTGAATATTTGGGGTCAGTCTAGAACCTCACTACCCCCCTTTAGCTTTCAGTCGTCCCTTTCGATAATGCCTTTATCTCTGTGCCCTCGGTGTTCTCTGTGGTGAAGATTCACAGGAAAAAGAACTGAAAAATCCTGACCACAGAGAACACCGAGGAAGAAGGGAATTTTAAAAAGATTCCCAGCGTAGCTATCTGAAATACTGGAATGCAGCCAGATTATCCAACTGGATAAAACACCGGGATCAAAAAGCTCAGTGATAGCCACATTATGATCGTTAGCGGGATACCAACTTTTAAAAAGTCATTAAAAGTGTAGCCCCCTACGGTCATTACCAGCAGATTAGTCTTGTAAGCCATTGGCGTGGCATAGCTCATATTGGCACCAAACAACACGGCCAGCACAAA
>JAIBDA010000052.1 GCA_024679635.1 Amphritea sp.
ACAACATCTGCAATCGATTCGATCTCCAACCAGCCCAAGCGGAGCACTCTGAATTGGTTTTAGTGGCCGCAGCCTATCTTGGCAAAGCCCGCCTGATCGATAATATGGTTGTCGATCTCTGATTCAAGTCGCGATACCCCATAGGGGTATCGCAGCCTCTCAAGCACCTCCCCTGAACAGACTGGCGCATTCGCCCTTGGTCGGCTTGGTTTTCTGTAACTCAGCTGCTAAATTCCCATCTCAGGTGCAATTTTCTCACACAATGTAACCTGACAGTGCTATATCCCATTGCAGTTGCCTTTTGACTATGCTGTACTGCATTGCACAAAAAAATATATTATTAAAAAAACAGCTGCAGAGTGTGCTATGTAGGCTACTGACAGGCCTGCCATCAATCCGTCACAGGTCGTGACTACACTACTGCAGAATTCTCACAAGCAAGAGGAAATATCATGCGTGATGTTGTTATTGTAGCTGCCGGACGTACGGCTGTAGGTAATTTTAATGGTTCACTGGCATCTGTTGCGGCCAGCGATCTTGGCGCTACGGTTATCAAAGGCCTGCTGGAGAAATCCGGGATTCAGGGCGATCAGGTTGACGAAGTCATTCTTGGCCAGGTACTAACTGCAGGCTGTGGTCAAAATCCAGCTCGCCAGGCAACGATTAATGCTGGTCTTCCAGTTGAAGTATCCGCTATGACTATCAACAAGGTTTGCGGTTCTGGTCTGAAAGCGATTCAACTGGCAACTCAGGCGATCCGCTGCGGCGATGCTGACATAATCATTGCCGGTGGTCAGGAAAACATGAGCATGTCTGCTCACGTTCTACCAAATTCTCGTAACGGCGCTCGCATGGGTGACTGGAAGATGGTCGACACCATGATCAAAGATGGTCTGTGGGATGCATTCAACGACTATCACATGGGCATCACCACTGAGAACATCGCTGCAAAATACGGATTCACCCGTGAAGAGCAGGATGCTTTCGCAGCAGCTTCTCAAAACAAAGCCGAAGCGGCTGTTACTGCTGGCAAGTTCAAAGATGAGATTATTCCGGTTGTTATCCCTAAGCGTCGCGGCGACGATATCGTATTCGATACCGATGAGCAGCCTCGTTTTGGTGCTACCGCTGAAGCACTGGGTAAACTGCGCCCAGCATTCAAGAAAGACGGTACCGTTACTGCAGGTAACTCTTCTACCATTAATGATGGCGCGGCTGCTGTGATCGTCTGCTCTGCAGAAAAAGCGGCTGAGCTGGGTTTGCCAGTTCTAGCGACTATCAAAGCTTACGCATCTGCAGGTGTTGAACCATCTATCATGGGTACTGGCCCGATCTGTGCCACTCAGAAGGCACTGGAAAAAGCCGGCTGGGCTGTTGATGATCTGGATCTGGTTGAAGCTAACGAAGCATTTGCCGCTCAGGCGATGTCTGTCAACAAAGATCTGGGCTGGGATACTAACATCGTTAACGTTAACGGTGGCGCTATCGCTATGGGTCACCCAATCGGTGCTTCAGGCTGCCGCATCTTCGTTTCCCTGCTGCACGAGATGGCTCGTCGCGACGCTAAGAAAGGTCTGGCAACACTGTGTATCGGTGGCGGTATGGGTACTGCGCTGGCAATCGAACGTAGCTAAGCTCAATACCTGAAACAAAAAAAACCGCGGCATTGACCGCGGTTTTTTTTATATTAAAAGAGCAGTGAATTCAGGCGGTAGCAATGGCGCCTTTACCCACCCCTTCAAAAGCCCTCACCGTCACTTCACGATCGGGATATTCCGCCTTTACCTGCGCCGCCAGGTGACAAGCTATCTGCTCTACCGTGGTTTCAGTTTCAATCAGATAGCAATGCTCAGCCGGCAGTCTGATTTCAAATTGCCCCTGTGGCGCATCATACTGATAATGATGCTCTGCGGATGGCTCGGCCAGCAAGTGGTTTCGAGTGCCAATATAGATATCATGAAAGGTTTCTGCCCACTGCTGCTCTACACCGGTATCACGCGCTCCGTCGAGAAAGATCTCAATCCGCGAACGGTGACCATGAGCGATCCGCTGACAGTTACCGTCATGCTGATGCAAGCCGTGGCTATAGTGGTAAAAAGCACCACTAATTGCCTCAGGCACGAAACTAATCTCCAACCCTTTCACTTCCTCGGGAAACAATTCCAGCAACTGCTCTTTACACCATGCAGCCAAACTGGTCTCGGTAACCTGCTCCAGATCCACCAGCACAATCGCCTGTTCAGGTGACCGGCAGAAGAACTCACCACCCTCCGGGTATTGCCAGTTAACAGTGGTTTCACCACTCTTATGACTCGTCTGAAGATTCACCATGCCTGTTGGCACCACCAGCGCATGATCAATACAGTCATCAAACCACTGCTTCACGGCTTTTTTTACAATTCCGAAATCACAGATCATCCCTTGATCATTCAAGCTACCATCCAGCACCAGCTGGACCAGCCAGGACTCACCCAGCAGGCCACGATGGGGATGCAGGTAAGAGAAATCAACGTTAGTCAGGTTATCTACAAAAAGCTTCACAGGCGGTCACACAGTTAATTACAGGGAGTGGATATCTAATCGGCGCTATATTAGCTGATTACCGACTCTATTGCATTCCAGCCGGTACCGGTATACTAGCTCTTTTTCATAACAGGCAGATGAATTTCAATGCGACTGGATAAATATCTGAGTCAGGCCACCGGCTTACCCCGCAGTATTGTTAAACGACAGATTAAAAGCAGAAATGTCGAGGTAAACGGGCAGTTCGTTCAAGATCATGGCCACAAAGTACTTGCCGATGACCAGGTGCTACTAGAAGGCCGTGAAATTCTAGCTCCCGGGCCTAAATATCTGATGTTGAATAAGCCACAAGGCACTGTCTGCGCCACAGAAGACAGCGAGCACCCAACAGTTATCGATCTGCTTGAACTTGAAACCATTCGGGACCTGCACCCGGCTGGCCGGTTGGATATCGACACCACAGGACTGGTACTGATCACCAATGATGGTCAGTGGTCACATCGGGTTACTTCACCGAAACATCGTTGTGACAAAGTCTATCTGGTCACCACCGCAGAGCCTATCACAGAGAATTACCCTGAGCAGTTTGCCAATGGCATCGAACTGCACAACGAAGATAAGCCAACCCTGCCTGCCGTACTGGAAATCTTGTCAGAAACCAGTGCCCGGGTGACCCTGCAAGAGGGCCGCTATCATCAGGTTAAACGGATGTTTGCTGCACTGGGTAATAAAGTTATCGGACTGCACAGAGATCAGGTGGGTGAAATAGCCCTTGATGAAGCATTGGCACCTGGCGAGTTTCGTTTTCTAACCGATCAGGAGGTCGCTTCAGTCAAATGAAAGATGCCGCATTTACACTATTGAAACCTGAGCTGGAAAACGCCTCAGGAACCGCTCTCTGGATTGCTGATGAAAATCTGCTTAATCAGATAAGCCAGGCGAATCCCGACGTTACCGTGATCACTAACCGTTTTGATCTGTGCCAACAGCTTAATAACGCCAACTGGCAAGCGACCTTCTCTGATTTCGATTTTAGTGGCTATAGCGACCACAGTGTCGATAAGATGCTCTACCGGATATCAAAAGAGAAGCCGGTGGTCCATCACGTTATCAATCAGGCTATCCGTATTCTCAAACCCGGTGGTCACCTCTGTATCTCAGGCCTGAAGAACGAGGGTATAAAAACCTATCTGGATAAGGCCAAGAAACTGTTTGCCGGAAACATTGAGATGGTAAAAGCCGATAAGAATACCTGGATGGGCATTCTCAGCTCACCAGGGCAAGCGGATACCGATCTACTCGAAGACCAGAGCTACACCGAACTGCGCGAGATCGATACCGATAACAATTTCAGCTACATTAGCAAACCCGGCGTCTATGGCTGGAACAAAATTGATAAGGGCAGTGCTTACCTTATTGAGGAATTGAAACTCTTCCTTGATCGTTTACCCGCGCCTCCTGAATCAATACTGGATCTTGGCTGCGGTTACGGTTATCTATCACTGAACTGTTCGACCCTCGGCGCTAAAATCACCGCGACTGATAACAACGCAGCGGCACTGCATCTGTGCAAAGAAAATCTGGAGCGACAGGGAGTGGAAGCGGACGTCATCGCGGCAGACTGCGCAGAAGGGATCCTAAAACAGTTCCCACTGATTGTCTGCAATCCCCCGTTTCACCAGGGTTTTAGTATCGATGGCGATATGACTGATCGATTTCTGAATGCAGCACGGCGTAGATTACAAGCCAATGGAATCGCCTGCTTTGTGGTTAACCTGCACATTCCTTTGGAACGCAAAGCCCTGAATCTATTCGGCAGCATTGAAACCATTGCCGCCAACGGTAGTTTTAAATTAGTACTACTCGCCCAGCCGCATTAACATTATTTGATACGGAGCCTTTATGGTCCCTTTATATCTGAAACAAACATGGTTCTTTTTCCGCGCTAACCTAATTCCGATTATGCGGATTCAACTGCCTTTCATCATTCTGATTACCCTCATAAGCATGAGTGCGATCCAATCGGTTGATCCCGAAAACCCGCAGATGAACAACTCATTGATGATGTTCTATCTGACCAGCCTGATTTTTCTACCAATCTATGTCGGCGCGACCATCGCCTATCTTGAATCGGTGGTCAACGAACAACCCATCAGCACCACTGAAGCCCTGAAAATTGGCCTCACCCGTTGGTGGCCACTACTGATTACAAAAATGCTGGGCGCGTTTGGCATTGTAATCGGCTTGTTTCTGTTTTTTATCCCCGGCATCTATGTATTGGTTCGCTTAGCCTTTTCCGAATATCACAGTGTGATCGAAAAAGCAGGCCCAACAGAGGCACTGAAAAACAGTTGGGACGATACCTCCGAATTCTTTTGGCCACTGGTCAATGGTCTGGCGGTACTCTTTGTCATATTACTGGGTGGCAACCTGCTACTTGAAGCGTTACTGCAGCTCATGGGCATAGATTCGGTATTACTCCGCAGCCTGCTGGATATCGTATTCGGCTTTCTCAACTGCCTCTACACGGTTTATGGCTTCCGACTTTATTGTGTAATGCGGGAAGGCCCAGCGGAGCAGGGCTAGACCGCCGCTGCGCGGCCAGCTAGACGGCGCTTCGCGCCTTGCGATGAGTTAGAACGGAAAACTACGTTCTCCTGCTAGAAAGAGCAAAAGATAAAAGCCGTAGAGTTATTACCTACGGCTTTTTTATGACCACTCAATCTATTGTATGAAGAGCTTTTAAGAACTGGGTCCGGCTATTCGCCTCAAAACGAATATGCTCATCGTGATTTAAGGCTCGTTTTTTATCTGTGAATGCTGGAGCAACAACCCCCCATGTGGAGTTTCTAGCAAAATAAATCACATAATTTACATTACTATCTTCCCACTTATTATCGACAATATGATCTTCGCCTGAGGCTTCTACTGTTTTTATTTGGATTCTATAGTAATTAGGCCCATCAGAAATAAGGATGTCGGTTTGATGGCCATTATCCAGGATAGGGGTGAATACCTGCCAGCCATCGTACATAAGCCAGCTAATTGCCATACTTTCATAACTCATATTTTTAAGCGTTTGATGTGTGTGGGGCTTTGTTTGGGTTAATCTTCTTGGCATAACATCCTCTCCATGATCAAACGGCGAAAGCCGCATAACGGCTCATTATAAAAACCTTTTGCCTCTAATTCCCAGAATCTGAAACAGAGCATATAAGTATTGCCTATATCCATCAAAAGGATAGCTGGAGCATAGAGTACTGTTAAAAAATAATAGAAAACTACAGAAGCCGACTCCTTGCTTGAATCACACTCAGAGCATCATTCCATGCTCCATAAAACCAAAGGGGCCTTGCGCTGACATCTAACGGTTACGAGTAACCTCAAACTACTATCGTTGGGATTCGTACCTCTGCCCAACCTACCTCTGACAGTAGCTTTCAAGTTGTTCTGAACCGAGCTTACGACGCATGTTTTCACCCCCTTATTAAGAAGTTTTTTTCTAGTCACGAGCAAGCGCGAAGCGCCTTTCTAGCTACTCGCGAAGCAGCTCCTGAATATCCTTTTCGATGGCCTCCGCCTGCCTCGATCCCGTATGCGTCTCACCTATATAAATAGACCTGACCTGGCCCTGTTTATCGATTAGATAGAAGGTTGGCCAGTATTTATTGCCCATCATGTGCCAGTATGTAAAGTTATTATCCATCATGACCGGGTGATGCAACTCAAATTCATCAATCTTGGCTTTTACATTGGCCCTGACGCGCTCATGAGAGAATTCCGGAGTATGTATACCAATCACCGTAAACGCTTCGCCAGCAAGCCCCTGCTCAAGCTCACGCATCCATGGAAAAGAGCGATAACAGTTCCAGCAATCAAAGGTCCAGAAGTCCAGCATCACCACTTTCCCCCTTAGTTCCTTTAAAGATAACGGCGGACTGTTCAACCAACTACCAGTATCAGTCTGAGTGAATTCAGGTGCGGACAGCGGGGTTCCCAGCTTCCCTGCGTGTACACTAAAGCTCAGCCCAAGACTCAGAAACAGCATCATAAAAGTTCGGATAACCCAGTTCATATACCTCTCCCATTGCTTATTAAGACCCCCTCCATCACTCCAGGTTCATCTACACCCTGATTAAGAAAACTCCTTCTAACCAGTGACGCAGTCACGATTAGCTGCTAATTCTTATCCCCAGATTCGCCCCCACAAACTTGTGCATAACATTGGGACAACTGCCGTAAGCCTTGTCACTGTTGAGGTTCAGGGTGCCGGGCAATAAATGTTCAGCTAATATGCGGGATTGTAACCCCCCTCAAAGAACCACTTTCTTATATTCTTATAAATGCTTTTTCTGACCATTAGCAAGTGCGAAGCGTCGCTCTGCAAGTGACGAAGTCAGGTTTAGCTACTGCTCTTCAGAAAACAGTTGCATTCATATTTAAATTAATCATAATGAGAATCATTATCATTAAAAAATAAAAGGTCTGACAATGGGTTCACTCAGAATTGATGCCTGGCTGGAACGCAAGGAACCGGTTATAAAACTGCATAGCGGCTTGTCTGAAAGTCTGGTAGCAGAGTGGCGCGGCAGCGCCGTTTTAGAGTTACTTGAGCAAGGAATTGTGACCTGTGAAGAACTGTATTCAGGCAGCAACCGAATTCAGCAACAGGCAGCCCATGAACTACTACTCAACGCTTGTGCGAACTCTCTCTGTAGTCGAAACGGTCCGCAGTGCTTTAACTGTATAACCGGACGGTTGTTACGGGCGCTGGCCCACAGTGATAGCACTGCCAATCAACCTTCCGTTGCGGGCCTGGAGCTATACCAATCTGCCAGTTAATTTAAAGAGATCAAACTGCAGCTTTAGTTATCCCCACTTCTATCGCACAAGACTGTGCATAACATAGGGACAACTGCCGTAAGCCTTATCAGCGCTGCGCTCCAGGATACCGACCAATAAATGTTCAGCGCGAAACTACAACTTCTCCATGCGCTTAAAAACGCGTTTTCGAGCAAGGCGCGAAGCACCGTTCTAGCTACTGTTTTTGAAAAGCCTGCGTGCCCCATAAAGGCACTGTGGAGAGGCTATGTTTATAACTACCATTGATCTCTTTGGTCGAGTAAGAAAGGTACATCAACGTCTGAGATTCAGCATCAAAAATACGCCTGACTTTCATCGTCTTAAAGAGCACGCTTTTAGATTTTCTGAAGACAATCTCGCCATTTTTGGAGCGATCGATTGCTGCAATCATACCCGGTGAAATAATGCCGGTTTGGCGACAAGCGATTGAGGAATCACTGGGATCAGAAAAATCCAGATCCGCCTCAACACTGGCCACATGGCAGGTCACGCCCGATATTTCCGGGTCTACCAGTACATACAGCTTAATATCCTTAGTCGTCAATATACCTAAGGATACATCGCCAACTTCATCCCCGCCGCAGCCGGACAGTAGTACGACTAACCCACCGATTAGTAATTTTTTCATAATCAGTCACCGCCTCTGTGTTTTTCCGGTTTTACACAATTTTCAGTCACAAAAAAGCCCCGCATCAGCGGGGCTTTTTTAATCAGCTAAAACGAGTTTACTCTACAGACTCGTCAGCTTCCAGATCACGCATAGTCAGCTTGATACGGCCGCGAGGATCCACGTCCAGTACCTTAACTTTAATCACATCATCCATCTTGATGTAGTCAGTC
>JAIBDA010000074.1 GCA_024679635.1 Amphritea sp.
AGAAGCTTACGTAAAGCGCTTGAAGCTCAGGGGGGAATTGGCCCCCGGATTATTGGTAATTCGCAACGCATCCAACAACTCCGGGGAATGATTCAGCAAATTGCTGATACGCCGGCTGATATTTTGGTTCAGGCTGAAACCGGTTCGGGTAAAGATCTGGTTGCTCGTTATATCCACGAACATAGTAATCGACGTGATAAGAACTTTGTGGCGATAAACTGTGGTGCGGTACCTGAGCATCTGATTGAAAGCGAATTGTTTGGCCACGAAAAAGGGGCTTTTACCGACGCTAAAAGTCGCCGGATAGGAAAGTTTGAGCATGCCAATGGTGGCACTCTGTTTCTTGATGAGATTGAGAGCATGTCGCCGTCGTTGCAAGTTAAGTTATTGCGGGTGCTCGAGGAGAGAGCGATTGAGCGGTTGGGCTCCAATGAGCTCATTGCTTTGGATATTCGGGTAGTGGCTGCCACCAAAGTGAACCTGAGAGAACTCAGTGAACAGGGTGAATATCGGGAGGATCTATACTATCGACTCAATGTCGTGAGTCTTGAAGTCCCCCCGTTGAGAGAGCGCCGTGAAGATATTCCGATGTTGTTTCAGCACTTTGCGCTAATTGCATCGGCCCAGTATCAGAAAGAGGTACCGCAACTGAGTGCTGAAAAGCTGAGAGCGCTGGTAGCGCATCACTGGCCGGGTAATGTTAGAGAGTTGCGTAATATTGCAGAGCGTTATGTGTTGTTGGGTGCGGACTATGATTTTTCTGTAGGGGGGCAGAATGAGCAGTCGCCGGGCAAGCGCATGACATTACCAGAGCAGGTTGAACAGTTTGAGAAGTTAGTGCTGGAAGAAGAGCTCTCTCGTAATAATGGTTCACTCAAGCTGACTCAGGAGACCTTGGGGCTTCCCCGCAAAACCTTGTATGACAAAATGCAAAAGTATGAACTGGATAAGAAGGACTACAAGTAACCTCAGTATCAGATATAAAAACGGCGGCCATAGGGCCGCCGTTTTTATGCTTTGAATCTGGATTAGAGCTTAAACTGCTTAGCTTTCTTATCTAGTTCATTAGCCAGATTATTCAACTGCACAGCGATTGATGATAAACGTACCACTCTGTCTTTGGCGTTTTCGCTCCCCTCATTGATCTCGTTAACCGCCCCTTCAATCTCAAGGGTCGCTGTGCCGCTCTGCTTCACTGATTCAGAAATACTGTGGTTAGTTTCAGTAATCGCTTCCATCTCTTTCTGAATATTAATGAGCACAGCAGATGTTTCCTGAACCTCTTTCACGTTCGACTCGGTTTCTTTGCTCGCCTGCCCCATTACCTGAGCAGCGCCCTTAGCATTTTGTTGTAGAGAGCCGATAATACCGTTGATTTCAACGGTCGCGTTCTGAGTACGCTGGGAGAGCGTACGAACTTCATCCGCCACTACGGCAAAACCGCGACCTTGCTCACCCGCGCGGGCGGCCTCAATCGCAGCGTTAAGCGCCAGAAGATTGGTTTGTTCGGCGATGTCCTGAATAACACTTAGTACAGCATCGATGTTATAGCTTTGCTGCTCTAGCTGAACGATAACGTCAGTCGCGTGTTGGATCTGTTGCTGCAGAGATTCTATCTTCTTCACGGTTCCCGAAGTGATCTCAACGCCGCTGCGGGTTTCCTGTAGCGCTTTATCGGAGGCTTTGATCGTAACGTCGGCGGTGGCGGAAACATTCTGAGTTGCCCCATCCATGGCGATCATCGCGTTAGTAACCGCTTCTGCCCGGCTAATCTGCTTTGCAGTACCAGTGTTGGCCATTTCAGATATCTCATTGATATGGTGACTACACTGCCCCAGCATCTCGATTGACTGGACTACATGCTCGATACTGTTATGGAAGGTTCGCAGCATGCTGTTAAATGACGCTGACATCTGACCAATCTCATCATTAGATTGAATCTCCAGTTGTTGTGTCAGATCTGCATTCTGCTCAATATCTCGAATGGTATCGTTCATTTTATTGATCGGTTTGATAATGATTCGATGAATCATCCAGCCGACCAGAAACAGAGCCATAACGAACATGGCCAATTCGATAAGCGCAATATTCCTGATGTTAGTGAATATGTGCTGATCAACTTTATCGAAACTATAGGTGACCCGTACAGCGCCTAGAATGGTGCCCTCTTCAACCGGATGACAGGTAAGACAGTTAGTGCCTTTGTAATCAGATTTGGCGCGCATCGGGTGGATGATAGTTAGCCTATGGCCTTTATCGTCATCCAGTTCGATCGCGATGTCCTCGCCATTCATTGCCCGTTTATCCAAGTCATCCTGGATATATGAATCCGGGGTGCCTTCACCGTACATGCTGTTAACCGCTTCAGCACGAATAATACGGGCTTCGGTCAGATCCGGATTGGCCAGAATTTTTGACTGTAGAGCCTGCCGGTTCGCCATAGCGCCGCTCAGCATCATGATATTGATGCTGTCAAAGTACGCATCAGCTGTGCTCTTTGTGTTTTGCAAAGCAATATCGGACGAAAGACCGGTTTCACTTTTGTAGATCGCCGTGATGGAGGTGATCAGTACGATTAAGAAGACAAAAGCTAAGCTTAAATTTACTTTAGTTTGAATCGCCATAATTAGATATCCGGATGAATTATCAGGCTTTTTGAATTTGCCACTAATATACCTGTCTGTAACGCCCGGTGCGACTGTCTATGTCAGCATTTTGGGTAATTGTTCTGAACAGTTTTTTTGGCTCTGTGTGGAAATCCCCCGTTATTCTCGTTGCTAATGAGTGGTTATCCACTCATTTTGAATAAACTTTAATGAACTGCTTGAATGTGAGGGTTCTGTTTAATTTATTGATTTATAAGTGCTTAGTATTTTTATTTCGCTGTTTTATTTGCATTGGCCTATCTTTTGCTCTGATTACAGGGTGCAAATAAAAATTGAGCGTGGGTTCTGCTGTTAGGCCCCAAAAAAAGCGCCTGAATAATTAAAATATTGGAGAAGCATATGCGTTTACTTACTGCAGCCGTTACGGCAATGGCTCTGACTCTTGGTGCGACATCAGCAATGGCTGCACCGATCGAAATTAAGTTTTCTCACGTAGTAGCAGAAAATACACCTAAAGGTCAGATGGCCAACAAGTTCGCTGAACTGGTTGCTGAGCGCCTGGCGGGTAAAGTTGAAGTTAATGTATTCCCTAGCTCACAGCTTTTCGGTGATAACAAAGTTCTGGAAGCGATGCTGCTGGGCGATGTGCAGATGGCGGCTCCATCTTTGTCTAAGTTTCAGAAATACACGCCTACTCTGCAACTGTTTGATCTTCCGTTCCTGTTCAAGGATATGGCAGCGGTTGAGCGCTTCCAGGGCAGCGCTGATGGTCAGAAGATGCTGACCTCTCTTGAGTCTAAAGGGCTGGTAGGTCTGGGTTACCTGCACAACGGTATGAAGCAGTTGTCTGCAAGCGATCCACTGAAAGTGCCTGCTGATGCGAACGGTAAAAAATTCCGTATCATGACCTCCGACGTGCTTCAGGCACAATTTGAAGCGGTTAATGCGGTGCCTCTGAAGAAGCCTTTCTCTGAAGTGTTTACTCTGCTGCAAACCAAGGCGATTGATGGTCAGGAAAATACCTGGTCTAACATCTACTCTAAGAAGTTCTTCGAAGTACAGCCTTTCATCACTGAGTCTAATCACGGTGTACTGGATTACATGGTCGTAACTTCGGCTGAGTTCTGGGGTGACCTGGATGCCGATCTGCGTACTGAAATCAAAGCTGCGCTGGATGAAGCGATTGCATTTGGTAACGGTATCGCCGCTGAAAAAGCGAACAGCGATAAGCAAGCTATCATCGATTCCAAGCGTTCTGAAGTAATCGAAATATCTGCTGAAGAGCGCGCTCTATGGGTTGCTGCTATGAAGCCGGTTTGGGCTCAGTTCTCCGATGATATCGGTGCTGATCTGATCAAAGCGGCTGAAGCTTCTAACCAGTAAAAATTGATTTCCGGTGTTCCTTAATGGAGTGCCGGCCCTGTTGCTGTGGTGGGAGTATAGGCCCCACTGCAGCTCCCTCTATATTCTAAGTTGTCTGTAAGGCTGCACAGGAGAGTCACGCCGGCTAACGTGGGCGATGCTCTATAGCTGCAAGGCTGTCCTGTGTAGCAAATACAAAAATAATAATCACAGAGAATCTGTTTTTCAGCTGAATGATCACTCTGTTGTTATAAGGGGGCCGTTATGGTTCGTAATCTGTTCAACCAACTGGAAGAGGCTTTCCTCTCCCTTCTACTGGTAGCGATGACGTTACTTGTTTTTGTCGAAGTGGTTATGCGCTTCGGATTTAATACCGGTATCCACTGGGCGCAGGAGATGACTCTGCTGCTGGCCGCTTGGTTTGTCCTCTATGGCGCATCTTACGGGGTAAAAGTGGGTGCTCACATCGGTGTTGATGTGTTTGTGAAGCTATTGCCTAACAAAGCTCAACGTTTCTTTACCCTGGTAGCGGTGGCTCTCTGTCTGATCTATTGCGGCCTGTTTCTATACGGCTCATGGGTCTACCTAAGCAAGATGAAGATGATCGGTATCGAACTGGAAGATATGCCAGTAGAGAAATGGATAGCGATGAGTATTCTGTTGATCGGTTTTGCCATGCTGATGTTCCGTTTCCTTCAATTGGGCTGGAAGGTAGTTACCCATCAGGCGGATGGTTTTCACTTCACTGATGAAGCTGAAGAGAGTATGGAGATTGCTAGAGAGCTTCAGGAACTGGAGGCGAAAGAGCAAGCTGATAAAGCTTCAAATCATGATAAGGGGGATCGGTCATGACTATTGCTGCGCTATTTATTCTTTTGTTTGGTTGTATGTTCATGGGCATGCCGATTGCGATTGCGCTGGGCTTGTCCAGTGTTGCAACGATTCTGATGTTCTCAAATGACTCCCTGGCTTCTATTTCGCTGAAGTTGTTTGAAGCGACGTCGGAACATTACACTTTGTTAGCGATACCTTTCTTTATCTTGTCGTCTGCATTCCTCTCTACGGGTGGTGTGGCCAAGCGACTGATCAACTTTGCCGTTGATAGTGTAGGCCATGTGCGTGGTGGTCTGGCAATGGCTTCGGTAATGGCTTGTATGTTATTTGCTGCTGTATCGGGTTCTTCCCCTGCGACGGTAGCGGCTATCGGTACGATCGTTATTGCCGGTATGGTGCGTTCTGGTTATCCGGAATCTTTTGCTGCGGGTGTTATCGCTAACGCCGGTACGCTGGGTATCCTGATTCCGCCGTCCATTGTAATGCTTGTGTATTCGGCGGCTACTGAAGTATCTGCCTCCCGTATGTTTATGGCCGGTTTTCTTCCCGGCCTGATGATGGGCGGTATTCTGATGATCGCCATCTACATTGCCGCGCGTATTATGAAGCTGCCAGCAGAGCCTTTCCCTGGCGTGCTGCATCTGGGTAAATCCTTCATGATCGCGCTGGGCGGCCTGATGCTGATTATCATCGTACTGGGCTCTATCTACGGTGGTATTGCCAGTCCTACTGAGGCGGCAGCGGTTGCGGCGGTATATGCCTATCTGGTATCGGTGCTGGGGTATCGTGATATTGGTCCGATGAAAGGTGTTGCATGGCGTAACGCCGACGAGGCCTTTGCTACAGCTGCTGTACGTAATGTCTTACAGATGTTATGGGCAATTCCTAAGTCTATCCGCCACCCTGAAGTGCGTAAGGTTATTCTGGATGCCACGAAGGTGTCTCTGATGTTGCTGTTCATCATCGCCAATGCGATGCTGTTTGCTCATGTATTAACAACCGAGCGGATTCCACATCAGATAGCCGAAACGATTATTCAATGGGGACTGCCTGCATGGGGCTTCTTGATTGTAGTGAATATCCTGTTGCTGATAGCCGGTAACTTTATGGAGCCATCTGCAATCATACTTATCATGGCGCCGATTCTGTTTCCAATCGCAACACAGCTGGGAATTGATCCGGTTCACCTGGGTATTATTATGGTGGTGAATATGGAAATAGGGATGCTAACGCCGCCGGTGGGGCTTAACCTCTTTGTCACGGCGGGGATCACCGGTAAGAATATGATCTGGGTGATAAAGGCTTGCTTGCCCTGGTTAAGTTTACTGCTGATATTCCTGATGCTGATAACGTATATTCCGCAGATATCGCTATTCTTACCGGAATATATTGATCGCTTGAATGGTTATTAATTTGTAATCAGTCGTTCATCCTCCCAATCCGGATGAGTATCTGTTTAGGGCCGCATTTTCTTAATGAATCTGCGGCCCTTTTTTTATCGTCAAAAAAGGTGTCTACTGCTAGTGACGGGAGAATATTCCGTATCTGTCCGGAGTGTTTTTCAGATGCTATGGGCTGGTTCACAATTGTTTTGTCACCTGGGGCCCGTAAGATTATGCGGGGTGCTTCAAAGAATCTCTTAGCAGGTTATCATGATTTTACTTGCGTATATTCTCACCACAGAGTGGAGTTCTCGGTAAATATAGGAACTATTTTTCAGCCGGGAGGCGGTTCTTAGTTGTGCCAATATTTGATGGTTGATAGAGGCTGATTTTACAGAGTTATCAGTAATTCCTCTCATACTGGCTTCGATGCTGTTCCTATTGCCCCTCAGCGAGGAACAGACCTGTTTCCTTATGCCTGATTCTGTAAGGGCGCTTGGATATAGGCATGGTGATACCCCTGATTAGCTAAATATACTTGTATAGAGGGTATAGTTGTAAAGATTGCTCTTTAGGTAATAACGTATTGTTTATATAAGTATTTTTGACTGTTCTTGCTTGCGTGAGTCATATATATTCCACTGATTTTCTTATTCCTATAAAGAGGAATTCAATGGGTGTTGAAAAACTGATGCTTTAGGACATTTGCCCTA
>JAIBDA010000077.1 GCA_024679635.1 Amphritea sp.
ATTCCACTGATGATTGCAGGAATGCTGATGGATGAGATGAGTATACGCTCCTCTCAGGATCAGATGATATGGGGCCTGGTAGGCTTACTAACACTAGGTATCTTATTGTTTCCAGGACGTCACTTTTTTTACGGTGCCTGGTCCTCATTGAAAAACGCTTCCGCGACAATGGACAGCCTGATAGCTCTTGGAACCGGAGCCGCCTGGCTTTATTCCACTGCCGTAGTATTGTTTCCTGAGATGCTGCCGGAAGGTTCCCGACACCTTTACTACGAAGCCAGTGCAATGATCATCGGTCTGGTTAACTTTGGCCTGGCGATGGAGATTCGCGCCCGGGGTAAGACCTCAGAAGCGGTCGAACGACTGCTCAATCTGCAGCCTAAAACCGCACGGGTAATCCGCAATGATAAAGAGCTGGACCTGCCACTGGACCTGGTTGAAGCCGGTGAACGGCTGCGTATTCGTCCCGGTGAACAAATTCCAGTTGATGCCTTAGTAGAGGAGGGTAACAGCCTGATCGATGAGTCGATGCTGAGCGGAGAACCCTTGCCTATTAATAAAAAACCGGGCGATAGCGTCAGCGCCGGCACGCTGAATAAGTCTGGCTCATTGATCATTAAAGCAGAGAAGGTCGGTAGCGAAACAGCGCTGAGCCGGATCATTGAACTGGTAAAACAGGCCCAGGCGAGTAAGCCTGAGATATCCCGGATGGCGGATAGCGTCGCCGCGATCTTTGTGCCGGTGGTGATACTTTGCAGCCTGCTCACCGCGCTGCTCTGGTATCTGCTTGGCCCGGAGCCTCATCTGGCTTATATGCTCATCACCGCGACCACAGTGCTTATTATCGCCTGCCCCTGTGCTCTGGGTCTGGCGACTCCGATGTCGGTGATGGTCGGCGTTGGCAAAGCAGCTGAATACGGCATTCTGATCCGCAATGGTCAGGCGCTGCAAAGCGCGTCGCAACTGAATACGCTGGTGTTAGACAAAACCGGTACTATCACCGAAGGATCGCCCCAGGTAACGGACATGCTGGCCGATCACCCAAAGATGCTGCAACTGGCAGCCTCGCTCGAAGCCGCCTCCGAACACCCCCTGGCAGAAGCCATTGTTCGCTACGCGCAATCAAAGCAAGAGGCACTGCTACCTGTTGAAAACTTTCAGGCTATCAGCGGGCGAGGCGCTAAAGGTCGAATAGAAGGTATTGAAGTCGCACTGGGCAATAAAGCCTGGATGACCGAGCAGAAGATCGACTGCGCCAAATTTGATACTCAGGCTCTGACACTGGCAGAACAGGCAAAAACCCCGGTGTATATCACTCTCGATGGGCAGTTCGCTGGATTATTAGCCATAGCAGACCCGATAAGACAAGACTCAGTCTCCGCCATTGCCCGGCTTAAGAAAGTCGGCCTGAATGTCATTATGCTCACCGGAGATAATCCACAGACTGCCGCGGCAGTTGCCCAACAAGTGGGTGTGGATAACTTTATTGCGGGTGTCTTACCGGAAGAGAAAGCCAGTGAAATTAAAAAACTGCAGCGGGCGGGTTACAAAGTAGGTATGTGTGGTGACGGCATTAATGATGCGCCTGCCCTGGCGCGGGCGGATGTGGGCTTTGCCATCGGCAACGGTACCGATGTCGCGATTGAAAGCGCCGATATGGTACTGATTCGCAACAGCTTACACTCAGTAGCCGATGCGATTGAGCTATCCCGGGCCACCCTGGGGAATATTCGTCAAAACTTGTTTGGCGCTTTTATCTACAACACTCTGGGTATACCGGTGGCAGCAGGAATTCTGTTTCCTCTTACAGGCATGCTGCTGAGTCCGGTTATTGCGGGGGCAGCAATGGCGTTCTCATCGGTGACGGTCGTCAGCAATGCCAATCGCCTGCGCTTATTCAAACCCAGCTCGAGTCGCTAAGACTTTCAGACTGATTTCAGGCAACCCGCGCATAATGAGGCTTCCAATAGGGAGGAAGTTCTATGTGCAGCTCGCCTAAAGCCGGTGTCACCAGCCGAAGTAAAACGATAATCGCCGCCGGCTCAACTCAGCTTAGCAGCACTCAGCAAGCTCAATATGCCGCCAAAGCCAATGCCGCATGGGAGAGACGAGAACTACGTCGCTGGCAATGCCAGGCTTCTGAATCTCCGGTTCAGAAGGAACCGGGGTTATTAGAGAAATTATGGCAACGACTGGTCAAATCAGATACAGAACAGACAACAAACCACTCACACTCAGTACAATAGTGTAGGGCAGTGCCATAACAACCATCCTCATGTACGAAAGCCTTACCAATGGCGCCGCCGCCGAGGTCAGCAAAAATAGAAAAGCCGCCTGACCGTTCGGTGTGGCAACGCTCGGCAGGTTAGTGCCGGTGTTAATCGCAATCGCTAAAGTATCAAAGTGCTCACGGCTAATTCGGCCGGTCCGAAACGCTTCAGCAACCTCATTGATATAAACCGTCGCGACAAATACATTATCACTGATCGCTGAAAGTAAGCCATTAGCGATAAAGAACATGGCGGGCTGACTGCGCAGGTCCATATGTAGTACCCATTCGATCACCGGCGTAAACAGATGCTGATCGTGGATAACGGAAACTATAGTGAAAAACACCACCAACAGAGCAGTAAAAGGAAGCGCCTCTTCAAACGCCCGGCCGATCCGGTGCTCTTCAGTAATACCGTTCATGCTGGTCAGTAGAATAATAACGGTCAGACCGATAATACCCACTTCTGCCAGATGAAAGGCCAGTGCAAAAATCAGAAAAACCGCCACCGCGAACTGCATATAGAGCTCGGCTCGCTCCTTCATTCCCCATTGGGATTGCGCCTCCTGATCGAACGCTTTGAGAATTTTAAACACCGGCTCAGGGATCTGAGCACCGTAGCCAAACCAACCGGTTCGTTCCAACACAATAGTCGTGAGCAACCCACACAAGAGCACCGGCATAGACACCGGCGCCATATAGATAAAGAAGTCGACAAAGTGCCAACCCATTTTTTCACCGATCAGCAGGTTTTGAGGCTCTCCTACCAGCGTACTGACGCCTCCCAACGCGGTACCTACCGCGCCATGCATCAGCAGACTACGCAGGAAAGCACGAAATTTATCTAACTCAATCCGGTGGTTTTCATGCAGATGATCATCAATTGAGTGATCATGGGCCTCACCTTTATGGCGCCCGGAAACAACCCGATGATAGATAGAATAGAAACCCACTGCAGCACTGATAAGCACCGCTGTCACTGTCAAGGCATCCAAAAAGGCTGAAAGAACCGCTCCCATGAGGGTAAATAAGAGCGAAAGGGCGGTTTTATTACGAACATTCAAGAGCAGCTTAGTAAAGACATAGAGCAGCATCCCTTTCATGAAATAGATCCCCGCCACCATAAACATCAGCAGCAAGATAACCGGCAGGTTGGAGGACACCTCATGGTAAAGACTGGACGGCTCGGTCAGATGAAGCATCACCGATTCGATCGCCAATAAGCCACCCGGTAGCAACGGGTAGCATTTAAGCGCCATCGACAGAGTAAAGATAAATTCGAAGATCAGTAGCCAGCCCGTGGTAACCGGCCCAAACAACAACAGAATAATAGGGTTAACCAGCAGAAAACTAATAATAGCCAGCTTATACCAGCTGGGCGAATTACCCAGAAAGTTACTATAGTAGGCTTGCAGGAGAGGGCGCATGAGTGGATACCAGAACAATAAAAATCAACTTCTCTAAATGCGCGCTCACTTTAAGTGATTTAGCCCATTTAGGCCAGCAGAACAGCCCGTAAGTCGGCTAAATATAAAAATCTTGGGTTCTCCCGAGAAGCGATTACAGCGATACAAACACCATAATTAGTTTTTAACTATTAACCATGTTTGTTTAATTAATTTTATAAAAGCCAGATTCTTTGTCATTATTGATTCATCGAAACAACACACATTTGAAGGAAAGCGAAGAATGCCCACCAACAGAGAAGGCCAAACCGTTCCACAAGTCATTTTTCACACCCAACAAAACAACCAGTGGACTGATGTCACGACAGATGAGCTTTTTGCAGGCAAGAAAGTTGTTGTGTTTGCCCTACCAGGTGCATTCACTCCAACTTGCTCTACAACTCACCTGCCACGGTATAACGAATTGGCGCCGGTATTCGCTAACGAAGGCGTTGACAGCATTATCTGCCTATCAGTAAACGATACCTTTGTAATGAACGCCTGGCAGGGAGACCAGGGGGCGGAAAACATCACCTTTATTCCCGATGGCAACGGTGAATTTGCTGCCGGAATGGAGATGCTGGTGGATAAGGAAGAACTGGGCTTTGGCAAACGCAGCTGGCGCTACTCTATGCTGGTAGTCGATGGCGTCATTGAAAAGCAGTTTATCGAACCCGATCTGCCAGGCGATCCGTTCAAAGTATCCGATGCCGATACCATGCTCAACTACATCAACCCAACAGCTGAGCAGCCAAAGCGGGTCAGCATTCTGACCAAGCCAGGATGCCCGCACTGCATACGTGCCAAGAAGCTGCTGACAGAGAAAGGCTTAAGCTATGAAGAGGTAGAGTTGGGCAGCCATGGTCTGAGTTATAGCTCATTAGCCGCGATCAGTGGCCAGGGCACTACACCGCAAGTGTTTATTGATGGTCAGCGAATCGGCGGAGCCGATGAGCTGGAAGAACACTTTTCATAAGTACCACCGGAGGCCAGCGATTTTTGCTGGCTTCTTTTTTTTAAATGACCACTACACCCTGAACGGTATTAGAAACCGGGAGACAAAGAGTAAGTCAGTGACCGGTGTAATTAGCGCTCATGCGTTATTATCCCGAAGGGGAACACGGCGATTGCGCTGACAGTCACCCAATATAATCTCACCTATTATGGGGACAAAAGGGATCGTAATGTATCTCAGGGACAGTATACTCAAATTAACGATTTAACAGTGCCTCCTGCAAAAAAGGGAATAACTCTGTGCCGCTACCCCTCCCCTATAAGCTATTAGTCCTGCTTATCACCCTAAGCATTCCAATAACCGATTCAGCGACTTTGCTAGTTGAAGGAATGGCGATATACAACCCCGGAGAAGAGTTGCCTGGCGGCGACACCAGCCATCACAAACCCCGAGACCCTGATGCTTTCACTCACCCATCGGCGAATATGGGTATTGCTAACCGGATACGCTTTGAACTTGGGGACAGCACTTTTGCAGAGGTTTGGCAGCCATCCCCCTCATCAACCACGGCAAGCGACGGACTCGGCCCTCTATATAACGCTCACTCCTGCGAGGAGTGCCACCTGAGAGATGGCCGCGGCCAGCCTCCCATTGCAAACTGGCCAAATGACCGGGCCGTCTCGATGTTTCTGCGCCTGAGCATTCCACCGCAGACCGTTGAGCAGCGTCAGCTGTTACAGAGCGGCAAAGTTGGGGTTATTCCGGAGCCTGTCTATGGCGGGCAACTGCAAAACTTTGCCATAAACGGCCTCAGGGAAGAGGGCCATATGCATATCAGCTATACCGAGACGACGGTTAAAATGGCCGATGGGACTGAGGTCCGCCTACGCAAGCCTGAATACAAGGTCAGTGAACTGAATTTCGGACCTCTCCATCCGGATGTCATGCTGTCACCCAGAGTCGCTCCAGCCGTACTGGGGCTGCTGCTGCTGGAGACTATTCCTGAAAGCGATATTCTTAGATTGAGTGACCCGGATGATAGTGATGGTAATGGCATCTCAGGCCGACCAAACTGGGTCTGGGACAGGCTTAGCGAACAGCAGGCACTGGGACGGTTTGGCTGGAAAGCGGGTAATCCAACGCTGATCCAGCAGATCGTTAATGCGCTCAGTGGCGATATTGGCATTGCCACGCCTTACCTGCCATCACCAGCGGGGGATTGCACCTCTACCCAAACAGCCTGCTTAAACCAGCCAAATGGCAACACGCCTTTGCAAGAAAACACTGAAGCCTCCTCAGTGACAGTCCAGCAACTGGTGCTCTATACCGGTAATCTAGCACCGCCAGCCCGGCCCGATGCACAAAAGCCGGAAGTGCTCAGAGGCAAGAGGATTTTCCAGCGTGCAGGCTGCCATAAATGCCACCAGCCCAGCTTCAAAACGGCGCGCAGCCTCCTTCTTTCAGAACAATCCAATCAACTAATCTGGCCCTATAGCGACCTTTTACTCCACGATATGGGCGAAGGCTTAGCCGACCAGCGTCCAGAATACTTAGCCACTGGCCGTGAATGGAAAACGCCGCCTCTTTGGGGAATTGGCCTGACTAAAACAGTCAGCGGTCATACCTACTTTCTCCATGATGGACGGGCACGAAACCTGCTTGAGGCAATTCTCTGGCATGGTGGAGAAGCTGAAACAGCCCGACAGCAGGTTACCAACTTAACAAGAGTAGAACGAAATGCATTGATCACTTTCCTAGAGTCTCTGTGAAAGCGACATTTCACCTATGTGACTGACACGCTGGTTTCGGTTTTTATCACTTATACTAAAAACCCATTAACGCTATTGCGAATCATTCTTGTTTGCATTAGCATTTACTCCTGAATTTACAGG
>JAIBDA010000095.1 GCA_024679635.1 Amphritea sp.
AAGAGCAAGCTAACGTACTGCTTGAGGCTGCAACGGCCGATCTGCCAAACTTGATTGATCTACTGGTAAGTTATGGCGTCTCGCCTGATACGCAGGATAAGCAAGCGCGTTCAGCGTTGTGGTACGCTGCGGATGCCGGTGCGATTAAGGCGCTGAAGGCGCTGCAGGATAAAGGGGCTAACCTGAATCTTGCTGATGTGAATGGTATTTCTCCTCTGATTCGTTCAATCACGCGTAAACGGATTAAAACACTTAAATGGCTGATTGCTGCGGGTGCTGATATTAATCAGGCAGATAGTAAAGGGAACACTCCGCTGATGGTTGCAGCTGCGGCTGGCAATCGGAATAGCATGATTCTGCTGGCTGCTGAAAATGCTGCGGTTGATAGCCGAAATAAATTTACTCAAACGGCGTTGATGATGGCTGTTAATGCAGGCCATATTGAAGTGGTTCAATGGTTGCTTGAAAACAATGCTAAACCTCGCAGAAAAAATCAGTTAGGACAGGATAGTTTCCGTCTTGCCGAAGCTACGGGAAATAAGCCGATGCTGGAGTTGTTAGAGCAGTATCGTTAAAAACGCTTTCATTAGCGCATCAATCTGAACTTCTCGCCATTAAAACTCAGTATTAGAAAATCAGGTCTGATCTCTTTAAGAGTCAGACCGTTACTTATCTGCTGGCCTTGTCGGGTCATTCTCCCGTTAATTCTCGCCATCCGCTGTTCTGGAATCTCGGTATAGATATGAACCGAAACATTTAATGTCGGAATCGCACGTTGAAGTGAAGAGTCAAGTTCTCTTAACAGAGGTATTCTCTGCTGCATATTAAGCGTTGATGGGGTGTTTTCATGAGGCAACGATTCTGTCAAACCGGGCTGTGGTGCCGGAGAATTATTTCTGTTGGCTAAGATTGTATCCGGAGTGCTTACTGTGTCGACTTGAATTGCAGGTTGCTCCTCTTTAAGAGGTGCTAGTTGCTCTATGAGTGCCTGATTCAAAAGGCTGCGATTAAGCTTTTCAATATTAGGCGCGGGTATTTTAGGTGTTGGTCTAGGTTTATTTTGAATGGGTGCGAGTACTGCTACTGGTTTGGGTTGAACTCTTCCAGGCATTGGTGCGAATGGGTCTCGATGGTAACGCTGAGACTGTTCGGTAGGTTTAGCCGTTGCCTGAGTTGCCTGAGTTGCTGGTGGGCTTAGCGGTGGAGCTGGATTAGTCGGCATTTCATTATTAACATCGCTATTCGGTGCATCTGTTTTCGTTTGTTCCTCTGCATATTCCTCAGTCGTTTGTTCTTTCAATAAGGTACTAGCTGTACTGGCTTGTTGATTCGTAGTCGTTACTACTAAGGAACCTGTATCGGGAGTGGTTTGAGGCCAGAGTAATAATATGATATTGACTGCCAGTAATGCTGGCACTAACCAAAGCCACTTCGTTCGAGCTGTTTTGGGCTGTTCTGCAGGCTTTACCGTATGGCTTATCTCGTGAACAGGATCATTATCACGTTCCTGCTCTGATTTTTTAAGCGCGTCCAGTATGTACGACATTCAAGGCTCCCGGGAACTTTGCAGTATGGGGACATCTGCTTGTATTAGAGTGTTCAGTCGTATTAGCGTTTCTGGACCGACAACTGCGTCCTGCAGGAGGTTCTGGCTGCGTTGAAAGGCTTTTACGTAGAGTTCCAGCTGTGTGTCAAAATAAGTGTTCATCTCACTTTGGAATAGAGGAGACAGGCTGGCGAGTTGTTGTTTAAGCCAGAGAACATGAGGGCCTGAGCTGCCGGGCTTTGTGAGTTTGTAATACCCCTCCGGGGGATTCCATAGCAGGGTGTAGTTGAGTAATACCCGGTCGCGGAGTTGATCAAATGGAATCTGCCATTGTTGTGTGCCATCAGTAAAACTGGCTATACCTTGGTTGATCTGTATCAATATGCTATTGGTAACTAAACCATCTTTATTGATCATGCGAATTAACGCAGGCCGGTTGATGCGACTTAACTTAGCCCAGCCTCCCTGTTGGTGGAGGCAGCGAAGCCCGCGAGCGAGAGCAAACTGACAGGGTTCCTGTTCCAGTGGCATATCTTCCTGCCACATTTTAAATAGTGTGGAATAAGCTAGCACTTCAGAATTGAGATGACCGCTTGGGTTATGAACGGGTTGCTGGGATTGAGCTGACGTTTGCGTATCCTGAGTTAAGGCGGAAATTGTCTCGGCGGAGGGCGTGATGACTGTTTTTTCATCTTCCAGAATTGAATCAGCAAGTTCTGTCGTTATAAACGGGGTGGTTTCTGTTGACTGGGTAGTCGATGCCAAATGGACACCGGATACACTTTCTCCAGTTGTCTGTGAAGTAACAGTTTCTGCCTCAGGTGTTATCTGACTCAGAGACGATTGTATAGCTGTTGATTGATTCGACTGATCTGCCTGTACGGCTGCTTCTGAAGCTGTTAATGGGGTGCTTAAGGTTGTGTCGGTGATATCCGCAATGTTGATTGTGTCTGTAGTATCGTCCTGCTCAAGATCTGGTTCAGGTTTGAATTGTTGTAGCTCAGAGGGAGAAGAGTCCGCTATCACTTCGGCGGGTAAGTTAGTTTGCCAGTGATCCGCGAGCGGATAAAACCGATAAAAAAGGAGGACTAGAAAAATAATGCCTAATACTGCAGTCAACTGTTTGAAATAGGATCTTGGTTGTTGAAGTGGGGTGCGTACCTCACCAAAGACTTCGGCAGCTGCCTGATAAAGAGTATCTGAGTTGACGGAGGGTTCGTTACGAGCATAAGCGCCCAGTAGGGCCCTGTCACAGATGATATTTATTAGCCGCGGCACTCCGCCACTTAGGTGGTGTATCTGTGCAAATAATTCATTAGGGATAGGGTCGGGTCTGTGGGCGACCTTTTTATGGCCGGCAACTGCAATCCTATGGCTAATATAATGCTGAGTTTCAGAGAGCTTTAAGGGCGAAAGGTGGAATCTGGCAGTGATTCTTTGTGCCAGCTGCTTTAATTCAGGTCGCTCAATTAGCTGACGTAGCTCTGGTTGGCCAAGCATGACGATTTGTAGCAGCTTTTTCTCATTGGTTTCCAGGTTTGTCAGTAGCCGCATCTGCTCCAGCACACCGGGATTCAGATTTTGCGCTTCATCAATAATCAGAACGGTATTTCTTCCCGCAGCATGGCTATTTAGCAGATGGTGATAGATTGCATCTGAAAGTAATTTAATGCTGAGGTGGAGTTTGTCATAGTCTATATGTAACTCATCACAGATACTGGCGAGCAGCTCTTCTGAATTCAGTGTTGGATTAAGGATAAAGGCAATGTCGGTGTCTTCACTGGCGTGCTTTAACATACAACGGCACAGAGTTGTTTTACCGGTACCTATGTCGCCGGTCAGCATGACAAAGCCACCATTACCCTGAATGCCATAGAGTAGGTGAGCTAATGCATCTCTATGCTGGGGGCTCATATAGAGATAGTTAGGATCGGGCGCGATCGTGAATGGCGAAGATGTCAGTCCAAAATAGTGGTTATACATGTGCCTCACCCTGGCTATGCAGATCTTAGTAAAGATATGGCATTGGTCAGACAGAGTAAAGAAAGGTGTTAAATGTCAGTGACTAAAGAAGCTCTTAAGGTGTTTCTTTAAGTGAAGGATTCTTCAATGCGGCATAGGCTGAAAGGGCCCTTTTTCTAGTGGTGCTCAGATCCAGAATTGGCTGAGGGTAAGAAGCCCCTAGTGTAACCTGAGCGTTATTTAGAACACTTTCAGGGGCTTCCCAGGGGGAATGGATGTAACAATCAGGTAGCTTATTAAGTTCTGGAATATAACGTCGAACATATTCCCCTTGAGGGTCAAATTTCTTTCCCTGAATGACCGGATTGAAGATGCGAAAATAGGGCGCGGCATCGGTACCGCAGCCTGCGACCCACTGCCAACTGGCACTATTGGAGGCCAGATCAGCATCGACCAGCGTGTCCCAGAACCAGCGAGCACCGTTATGCCAGTGCTGGAGTTGGTTTTTAACCAGAAATGAAGCAACCAGCATTCGGACTCTGTTATGCATATAGCCGGTTTGCCAAAGCTCTCGCATGCCCGCGTCAATTATGGGGAATCCGGTTTGTCCCCGTTGCCAGTTTTGACAGCTTTCCCGATCGCTATTCCAGGGGAAGTGGTTGAATTTATGATTCAGGTTTTCATCGCCCATAGTTGGATTGTGGTATAGCTGATAGTAAGAAAACTCCCGCCAGGCTAACTCTTTCAGAAAGATATCCAGTGATTGTTGAAGAGCTGGTGTGGAGCATTGCTGCTGGCTATAGTGCCATATCTGCCTGGGCGAAATTTGCCCCCATCGAAGATATGGGGAAAGCGAGGAGGTAACCTGCTCTGCGGGGAAATCTCTTCCCTGACTATATGACTTGAGTCGTTCTTCCGTAAATTTATGCAGTGATTCCCACGCCGAATCTTCAGAGATGCTCCAGTGCTTTGTTATTCGGTGAGGCCAGCTGTGATTGGGCAGTAGTTGCAGTTGATTCAGTTCAAGTTGACTGGTGTTATCACCGCCAAAAAAAATCTGCAATCTAGGTTTAGAAAGGGGTAGGCCGGGCTGATTAGCTTGTAAACACCCATTACGATAATAGGGAGTAAAGACCTTATAAGCGTTACCGCTTTGGTTATGAATTTCCCAGGGTTCCCAGAGAAGAGAGCCGTTGAAGCTATCGACCGCTATTCCTTGTGCTAACAGGTACTCTTTAATATAGGTATCGCGGCTGATGGCATGGGGAGTATAGCATCGATTCCAGACTACAGATTTTGCTCCGGTGCTTTTAATAAGTTTAAGCAGGGCTTGCAATGGTTCATCTTGAAATAGTCTCAGACCTCCAGCTAGTTGGTGATTTAAACTGTCCAGGCTGTGATGAAGCCAACAGCGGCTGGCTGCACCAGGTGTCCATTGCGAGGTATCAGACTGATCATCGATAAAGATTGGAATAACCGGCCCGTTATTGGCTGCGAAGGACAGAGCAGGGTTATCAGCGAGTCTCAGATCCTGTCTGAACCAGACAATGACCGGGCTGGTTAAAGCAGACATAGTTAATTACGTAGCCCCAAATGAGCTGGGTAAGGTTCCAGGTATCGCTGAGTACGAATATATTCACTACCGTTCTGATTTATATAGTGGGTCAGTAATGTCATCGGGGTTATCAGGTTCACCTCTCCAAGCCGGTATTGTTCAAATATC
>JAIBDA010000088.1 GCA_024679635.1 Amphritea sp.
ATCTGCGGTTTGACCAGCCAGAAGCGTGAGCCCTCAACCAGGATTTCGGCCGCCTCTTTCTCCATTTCAATCATCGCAGTGACGCTTTTCAGGTCCTCATTGAGTTTCAAACTCTTGATCATTCCGGTGGGCAACCCCCGGTACATAACTTTCGTGACACTGGCTTCAAGCCCTTCGGCAGTTTCAAACTGCACCTCGATCATAATGCCGGCATCCTGATAACTTTTAATGACCAGCCAGCCGGCTATTAATGCGGCAAGAAAAGGTAGCAGCCAGACGACGGAAGGACCTTTATGACGCTTAATAATGGGCGTAGCGGCACTGTTGTCTGAATCAGAGGTACTCATTTGTCATCCTTATGATCTTTACTGACGGGTGGCAAATCCGAGGTTCCATTATCCCAAATCAGCCGGGTATCAAAAGCTATAGCAGAAAACATGGTCAATAATACTACGATGGCAAAAGCGGTGGCGCCATGATTACCCTCAATATGCGCAATACTACCCAGTTGTACCAGCGCCACGAGAATACCAATAACAAAAATATCCAGCATCGACCAGCGACCGATCCACTCGACGATACGAAACATCGCCGTTTTCTGGCGCAGATTGGTCTGTAAACCAAACTGTACCGTACAGAGCAAAATAGTCAGGGCAATCATTTTTAATACCGGAACGACGATACTGGCGGTCAATACAACCAGGCCAATCATCAGCATATCTTCTTCAAGCAGGTGGAGTACCCCCCCAAGAATAGTACTGGGTTCTCCCTGGCCAAAGGTTTTAAAGGTCATGATAGGCAACAGGTTTGCCGGTAAGAACAGTAGAATCGAGGCGATCAGACAGGCCCAGCTGATACTCATTGAATTGGCGATTCGGCTATGCAGACGAGCGCCACAGCGATCACAATGTAGCCCTTCCTGACTCAAGTAGTGCAATTTTTCGCAGTCGCTGCAGAGCAGGTAGCCGCTGTCACGGGCTGAGCGGAAAGTGGTTGCTGAATCAGTCATAGAATCGGCTCTGTTTTCGGTGCAGATCGATCTGGTGCCAGATCTGGTGCGGATTAAAAAAGATACCACTCAGGGTAATGACGATGATAAGTGCGGCCAGGCTATAGAGCCCCAGGCCAACTTCAAGATCGGCAATATCTTTGAGTTTAATAATGGAGATCAGCACGCCGAGCAGGAATATCTCCAGCATGCCCCAGCCCCGCAGGTGTTGATAACTATGCATCGCCTGGCGCAATAGTCTGCCTTCCCAGCGGTAGTGGAGAGTGAAACTGATATAGAAAAGAGCGATCAGTTGTATCAGGGGAACGACAATAGCGAACAGTAGGATAAGCAGAGCAACCACCTCTAGCCCGCCTTCGTATAAAGACAGTGCGCTCTGTAGGATGATTTCACTCTGGCTCTGGCCAAAGACATGCAAGCTTAGAATTGGAAACAAGTTGGCCGGAATGAACAGTATAAGTCCTGCTATCGAGAGAGCGAGTAGCCGCTCTATACTGTTAAGGGTGGTGTAATATAACAGGGCATGGCAGCGAGGACAGATAACATCCTGATCGGGTTGATTAACTACCCGTTCAATCAACAGATCACATTCGTGACAGGCGATCAGGTGTTTGGGTGTGCCTTGCATTGTAATATAGGCCCTAATTGAAAGCTGAAAACAGAGTATGCCAGATTTAATACCCCAACCCATAGTTGAATGGCTGGAACAGCAGTCCCTGACACTAAATGCGATAAAAATGCTCAGCGGAGGCTGTGTTGCCGATACCTGTAAGCTTAGTCTGCAAAGTTCAAAAGGTGCCAGGCTTGAACTGGTATTAAAACAGATGCCAGCAAGTTCCTCAGAGTCATTAGCAGCTGAGGCTACCGGGCTGCAGTTCCTGCGTTTGTTGGAACCGGAAGCTCTTCGTATTCCAGAGGTGATTCTGCAAGAGGGAAGTTCTTTATTACTGGAGTATCTTTCACCGACAGAGCGTTCGATAGGTTTTGATGACCAGTTAGCGGTTGGATTAGCGCTACAGCACCGCCATCAAAATCCCCGCTTTGGCTTTTCCCTGGATACTTTCTGCGGTGGTACCCGTCAGCCCAACCAATGGCAGAGCGATGGGTTCTGCTTTTATGCTCAACAGCGTTATCAAATATTGGCCCGGCAGTGTTTAGAGCAGGGTTTGATTACTCCTGTACTGTTTGATCGCTTATTGATACTGAGTGAGTCTCTTTCTCGCTGGTTACCGGAACAGTCAGCGGTGTTGCTGCACGGAGATCTTTGGTCAGGTAATGTGCTGAGCGGGCCCCGGGGTGAACCTGCCCTGATAGATCCCTCAGCCTATTATGGCTGGGCTGAGGCTGAGTTGGCGATGACGCAAATGTTTGGTGGCTTTAGCCAGCGTTTCTATCAGGTTTATCTACATCATAGCGACATGCTGCCGGATTGGCGGTCACGTGTGGATCTGTATAATCTCTACCACTATCTGAATCACCTGCTGTTATTTGGCGGGGCTTATCACCGTGATGTTGAGCGCATTGTGCAGTATTATAGCGGCTAAATATTATGTACTAACGTTCAGGTTATCTATGAGTCAATCCGATCAGGGTGATTTTAAAGCCCTGCGCCGTGAATATGTGGCGCAACCTCTTAACCGGTCCGACCTTTCGGCCGATCCCCTGCAGCAGTTTGCTGACTGGATGCAGACTGCTACTGAATACAGTCCTGATGATGCTACTTCGATGACACTGGCAACGGCCAGTGCGTCGGGTATGCCGTCGGCACGTATCGTGCTGTTGAAACATTTTGGCGTTGAAGGATTTGCCTGGTATACCGATTATCGTAGTCGAAAAGGTCAGGAGCTGGCTGAAAATCCTCAGGCTGAACTTATGTTCTACTGGTATGGGCTTGAGCGGCAAGTACGGATTCAGGGGCGTGTAGAGAAGCTTTCTGCCGAACAAGGTCGAAAGTATTTCAATGAACGCCCTGTTGGAAGTCGACTTAGTGCTGCTGTGTCTCATCAAAGCGCGGTGGTTGCAAGTCGTGAATCTCTTGAAAAGTCTGTCGAAACGCTGCAACTACAGCATCCGGATGGCGATATTCCGTATCCTGAGTTTTGGGGGGGCTACCGCTTGATTCCAACTCATTTCGAGTTTTGGCAGGGGCGGGAGAGTCGGTTACATGATCGATTTAGTTATACCGACGTAGAAGGCTTGTGGCAGGTTGACCGCCTTTCTCCCTGAGTTGACACTTAATTATAGAACTGAAAACAGAGCGAACTAATGACAGAACAGATAACTGAACAGTTACTTCCCTGTGTAGAGGTCGAACCTTCAAAGCCTGCGAGCGCGACGGTGATCTGGTTACACGGTCTGGGTGCTGATGGGCATGACTTTGAACCGGTGGTCCCTGCTTTAAATCTACCAGAATCACTACCCATTAGGTTTGTTTTTCCTAATGCTCCGTCTCAACCAGTAACCGTCAATGGCGGCATGGTAATGCCTGCCTGGTACGATATTCTGGAAATGAGTATTGATCGTAAAATTGATGTTGATGGTCTGTTAAAGTCAGTGCAGCAGATTGAAGCACTGATTCAACGAGAGATAGATAGAGGGATTGCTTCGGATAGAATTGTATTGGCAGGCTTTTCTCAGGGTGGTGCTGTGGCCTATCATGCCGCGCTTTGTTACCCCAGGCCGCTGGCTGGTTTAATGACATTATCAACTTATATGGCAACAGCTGAGCTGATTGAGCAACAGCGTAGTGATGTTAATCTGAATATTCCTGTGATGATTCATCACGGTACTGCTGATGATGTGGTGCCAATAAGCTTGGGAACTCAGGCAACAGAAAAATTACAGCAGCTGGGGTATCAGCCCCAGTGGCATAGCTGGCCGATAGATCATGGGCTCTGTCTTGAAGAAGTAGAGTCTATTGGTGAGTGGCTGGTCCAAACTTTAGAAATGGAAATTAATTAAATGAATATCAGCAATGACTGCTATGTCGAGATCCACTACGCTCTTTTCAATGAAGAAAAGGAAGTAATGGATGGTTCACGTGGTGGGGAGCCTCTTCCCTATCTGCACGGTCGGGGTAATATTATTCCAGGTCTGGAAGCGGCGCTTGCCGGAAAACAGCAAGGCGATATCTTCACGATAACGGTAGCGCCTGAGCAGGGCTACGGAGAGCGTGATGAGAGTAAAGTCAGCATTATTGATGCGGAGTCTTTTGCTGGATTCGATAAGATTGAAGAAGGTTTGTTGTGTCAACTAGAGGGCGAAGATGGTGAGCCGCAACTGGTTACTATTACCCTGATTGATGAAGATGAAGTCACAATCGATGCGAACCATCCGTTCGCAGGAAAAACGCTGAATTTCGAAGTCGAAGTAGTGACTGTGCGTGAAGCAACAGAAGCTGAACTGCGGGATGGCATTGTTGGATAAATTGAAAAATAAGGAGCGTTGCAAATGCGTTTGATTTTAGCCCTGCTGCTACCCTGGGTGCAGTTTTTTACTATTGGTAGGCCAATCGCCGGAATAATCTGTTTGGTGCTTCAGCTCACACTGGTCGGCTGGCTGCCAGCAGCCATCTGGTCTGTGTATGCCCTGAGCCAGTATAAGACCGATAAAAAGATAGAAGCCGCTATTAGTGGGAAAGAGTAATTTTTCCTGGGTAAGGGGCTTATTTAACCGCCCTTAGCTAACATTGTTATTTCTCTGAACCGGTGCTTCATTATTTTTTATTGAAGTGCCGGGCCGTTTACCCCTCAATGATTTTCCCATCGTCAGTTCGTCGCCTTTTGTCGGCCGATCAGAATTTCTATGCCTGCATTTCCTACGGCATTTACCATTCCCGATGCTTACTCTTCTAATGCGGTACGTTCACAGTGGTTGATTAAACCTTTTCCTGCCATTCCATATCGCCAATCTGCACGTTTAACCATTCAAAACCGATTCGTCGGGCCACGGCTGCTGCGCCATCCAGACTTTTGAATTCTCGTTCTTTACGAGAACGCTGCAGATCAAGTGTCATGACTTCTTTTTGCTTTGTAATGAATTTCAGGCGCCAGCCTCTGGCAATAGAGACCGGTGCTGCCTGGCATGAGTCAAAGACACCTGCTTTAAAAAGAAGCTTTATTTCTCTCTCTTGCATAATCGTACTCCTTATATGAAGAATCTCTATTCAATTAAGAATAGTATATATCATTTTATGATTAATCAAAAGTTAACTTGGATATTATCATGTATATAAGTAGTTGTTTTGTATAGGTTTTTCATCAATAAATCGAACTGTAGTAGGTGTGATTGGATTTCTATTTAACTTATTGATAAATAAGGAGTTATTTATTAAATGTGGTGATTATATTTTTCTATAGAGGGAGGGTGATTAAGAGAATATACCTATCAAAATTCAGCTATTGATTAATCTAAAACTAATTATTGATTTGTAGTGGGAGTATTTGAAGGTACGACGTACTTAAAGTACGTCGCTCAGTGTTATATGCCAGGAAGGGGATATAAAAAATG
>JAIBDA010000154.1 GCA_024679635.1 Amphritea sp.
CCGCTCTTTGGCTTCGCTTTCGCTCATCAACACCAGCGCGGCAGCACCGTCAGAGATAGAGCTGGAGTTAGCCGCCGTCACCGTGCCGTCTTTTTTAAAGGCCGGACGCAACTGTGGAATCTTATCCGGATTTGCATTACCCGGCTGCTCATCTATCGCAACCTGCGTCTCGCCTTTTCGGCTTTTAATTGTTACCGGCGCAATCTCATTCTCAAACCAGCCTTCATTGATCGCTTTATTCGCACGACTCAGGGACTCAATCGCGAAATTATCCATCGCCTCACGAGTCACACCAAAACTATCGGCTGTTGCCTGCGCGAAAGAGCCCATCAGACCACCTTCGTATGCATCTTCAAGTCCATCAAAGAACATCGAGTCCAGTACCTGGCTATGACCCATCCGCATACCGCCACGCCCTTTTGGTAGCAGATAGGGAGACTGGCTCATGTTTTCCATGCCGCCGGCCACCATCACTGAGCTCGTGCCTGCTTTTATCTGATCATGGGCATCCATCACCGCCTTCATCCCTGAACCACACATTTTGTTGATGGTGACGCAACCAGCTGATAGCGGTAGTTCAGCACCCAGCGCAGCTTGACGAGCGGGAGCCTGGCCCAGGCCGCCGGGTAATACGCAGCCCATAATAACCTGATCAACATCGCTGGCACTGAGACCGGAACGTTCTATTGCGGCTTTGATTGCGGTTGCACCCAACTGTGGCGAAGGTACTTCGCTCAGGGCACCCATCAGCCCTCCCATCGGGGTACGGGTAGCAGCAACAATAACGATCGAATCTTGATTCTGTGACATTGGTCTTCTCTCGATGGGGCTTGCCCATTCAACTTATTTATTTTGCTAGCAATTTGATCTTACGTCATGCCTCTATGAACAGGACGATATCAGGAATTTTTCCACTCAGGTGCGCGCTTTTCCAGAAACGCACTAACCCCTTCGCTTTGGTCCGCGGTATCGAACAGATCGATAAATAGCTCCCGTTCCCGCAGTAAGCCCTTCTCCAACTGCGTGCGTGATTCCTGAATCAGTGACTTACAGGCGGCGACGCTGGACGGGCTCTGTTGGGCCGCTTTTTGCGCCATCACCATCGCAGCAGCTTTCGCTTCACCCCGACCGACCACTTCTTCGATAATACCTATCCCATGTGCTTGCTCTGCTGAAAGTCGTTCACCACAGAGGATCATACGTTTAACCCAACCTTCCCCGGCCAGACTTAACAAGCGCTGGGAGCCGCCAGCACAGGGGAGTAAGCCTACTTTCGCTTCGGGGAGCGCAATGGAAATCTGCGCTTCGGCAATACGGATATCACAGGCCAGTGCGCATTCCAGACCTCCGCCCATTGCGTAACCGTTCATCGCCGCAATGGAGACGCCTCGAAAACAACTGAGCGCCTCGAAGGCTTGCCCGAATAAACTGGAGATCTCGCGAGCGTTACCCTTATCCCCGTCAGCAAACATATTCAGATCAGCTCCGGCGGAGAAGAATTTATCCCCGGAACCTGTCAGTACCAAACTATAAACCTCAGAGTTAGCGTTAAGCTCTTCAACCAGCTGCTTAAGTGCTACCAGACTCTCTCTGTCCCAGGTGTTCGCTGGCGGGTTATTAATGGTGACTACGGCGGTGTGTTCAACCAACTCAACTAATAATTTCTCAGACATATGTTATACCTGCAATCTATTTTCCTATCGCGAACAGTCACTATGGCGGAAAACAAGCTGTCATAAAATGTCCTAATATGACGACTTACATCACAAAATATTACATACTAGCTATTAGTCGAACACTTTTAATCGATACTGACGGGTATCCAGTACGGCAGGTATACGGAGCCGTTAACCTATAACGGGCAGACTATGGCGACAGTTGATATTCATTATATTCAGGCAGCGCTCAACTGTGCTGCAAGAAAGGGCCTCGCAACCAAGGCGCTGCTAGAAGGTATTGGCATCAGCCAAACGCAATTGCAGCAAACCGGCCTCAGAGCCCATGGCGAGCAAATGACTCAGTTAGTGCAGGCGATCTGGTCGAAACTCAGTGATGAGTTTCTAGGCTGTACGGCACATCCCTGTAAATCAGGAGCCTTCGCCTTTATGGCACGCCATTCATTAAACTATGACTCTCTTGAAGCGGTGCTGGCTCAGGGCATCCAGTTCTATAATCTGTTTACCGATGATATTCAGATGAGTATGCAGCAGCAGGATAATCTGGTGGAATTTGAAATTGTTTTTGCCCGACCGGAACTTGATCCTGACTATTTTTACCAAGAGTTCTGGATGGTTATCTGGCACCGTTACGCCAGTTGGGTGGTGGGTAAAAAAATACCCCTTAATCAGGTCAGCTTCACCTATTCTGAACCGGACCACAGCAGCGAACTAAAACACCTGTTCCCCTGCCTGCACTATTTCAATCAACCCAGTCTGAAATTCACCTTCAGTGCCGATTTTCTCGCACACCCCCCGGTTCGAACTCAACGTGATCTATCCCAGTTTCTAAGGCATTCACCGGCAGATCTGATTACGATTCCCGGCGATGAACAAGGTTTTCGAGCACGTATCCGGGCGCTATTACTGCAACAGGGGAATGAGGTACTTCAATGCCCCTCTTTTGAAGCGCTTGCGCAGCAGTTTAATATCA
>JAIBDA010000093.1 GCA_024679635.1 Amphritea sp.
TAAAGGTTGTCGTCACGATAGGCGATACCGCTGGGCATGTTGAGTCGCTTCAGCAGAATCTCTTGCTGTTCATAGACACCGTCACCATCCCTGTCCCTGAGACGGTAGACCTTACCCGCGCGGCGACTGCCGACAAAGAGGGTTCCGGGCTCTCCCAGCGCTATCTGACGAGCGTTATCCACTTCGGCCACTATGGATAGCGTATAGCCTTCAGCTAGCTTTAGCCGTTCCAGAGGCAGGCCTGCCACAGAGGTCTGTGACAGGCTGAACAGCAGTGTGTACAACAGGGTTCTCTGAATCATAATAGAGTATTGTCCGGCGTGGTGTTGATAGTTATGCCTGCGTAATCAGAATCGGTTACACTCACCCAAACATAGCTGATGATCTGCATCTCTGCATCTCGCTGAATCTGCTTGGGGTGCTCTTTCTCCCCGGGGCTTGGCGTGAGTTGTATCTGATGCGTCAGCTTCTACCCCATAAGCGTGTTGTGCGAATCAAGTCGCCTGCCCCTTAACCCTTATCGAAACGATTGAGCCTATGTTGCAACGGATACAGAACATCCCTCTGGGATTACGCTTTATGCTGCTCTCGTCGCTGGGCTTTGCACTGATGGGTGCGTCGGTAAAAGCGGTTAGTCAGTATGGTATTCCGTTGATGGAGATCGTAATTGCCCGGGCGCTGGTGTCTTTGGTCATCAGTTATGTCGACGTAAAGCGTAAGCGCATAGCGATCTGGGGCCATAACAAGTTGTTGCTAAGCGCCCGGGGCGTTGTCGGCGCGGCGGCGCTGATCTGTGTCTATTATTCGGTCACGACCCTGCCCCTGGCCGAAGCGACAGTGCTGCAGTATCTGCATCCGGTATTTACTGCCCTGCTGGCCTTTATGCTGCTGGGAGAGCGGGTTCAGATGTCGACTATGATCTGTATCCTCCTCAGCATTACCGGGCTGGTGGTGATGGTGAAACCGGATCTGTTTTTTGCCGCCGAGGTTGAACTGCCGCTATTCAGTGTTATCGCAGCGTTATTAGGCGCGTTTGGCAGTGCTGTGGCCTATGTTATTGTCAGGCGTTTGAGTCAGACCGAAGACAGTTCGGTGATTATTCTTTACTTCCCACTGATCGCATTGCCTGCCGCGCTTATTCTCTCCGGTGGAGAACTGGTGATGCCCGACAGCTACGCGCTGATGTTGCTGATTCTGGTCGGTATCTTCACGCAGATAGGTCAGGTAGGTCTGACTAAAGCGATGCAGCATGAGGCAGCCAGTAAAGCGACCGCCTACTCCTATATTCAGGTGATACTCTCTATGTTGCTCGGCTGGTTTGCCTTCAGTGAACTGCCTTCCCTCTGGACACTGCTCGGGGGCGGGTTGATCGTTATCGGCGCGCTGATCAACGTACTCTGGAAGCGCTGAACCAGGTTGTTCTGCGCAGAGGGCTCCCCCTAGGATTGCTTGAACTCTTTCAGGAAAACATAGCCGCCTGTTATTCCGCGCGCCATAAACAGACTCAAGAAAGCCAGCCACAGGCCATTATTCCCGAGGGGCTGTGACAGATACCAAACCGGTGCGTAAACCGCGAACACCGATATCAGCATCGTATTCTGCATCGCTTTTACCTGCGTTGTGCCGACAAAGATTCCGTCTGTCAGGAAGCTCCATACCGCAATCAGCGGGAGAAATATGATCCAGGGCAGGTACTCAGCGGCCGCCAGTCTGACGGCGGTGATATTGGTTAGCAAGGAGATAATTAGTTCGCCGCCGAGCCAGAAAAGCAGGGTAAACAGCACAGCTGTTATGAGTGACCAACTCAGTGTGGCAGAGATAATCCGGTGAAAACCTTTATTGTCTTTGGCGCCATAAAATTTTCCACTCAGCGCTTCGGCTGCATGGGCAAAGCCATCCAATCCGTTGGATATAATCAGAAAGAAATTCAGTAGAACGGCATTGGCCGAAAGAATGGTGGTGCCCTGCTGTGCGCCCTGTGAGGTGAAAAATGCCAGGGTCAATAAAAGCACCAGGGTACGTACGAAAAGGTAACGGTTAACATTGATCAGGTGATAGTAATCACTCACTGACTTCAGCTGTTGCCAGGGTGTTGTGCCTGCTTGTTTTGCCAGCATACGGAGCATCAAAACGGACCCTAGTATCAGGCTGGCATACTCTGAAATTACAGTTGCCAAGGCGACGCCTTCAGCCTGCATTCCCAGGCCATAGACGGCGATCAGGTCCAGCAGCATATTCAGCAGATTAGTCACGACCAGCAGCAGGAGAGGAATACGGGTGTTCTGATTGCCGAGAAACCAACCTAATAGCGCATAGTTGGCGAGTACCGCAGGGGCGCCAAAGACTCGGATGTTTGAATAGAGGCGGGCTTCGGTGGTCACTGCAGCCTCAGCCCCAACAAGTGTCAGCGCCGTCTCTATCAAAGGATATTGGAATATCACAATAATCAGGCCGATTAGCCCCGCCAGCACCAGTGACTGGGCGAGCAGTAATCGACTCTGATTATAGTCGTTGTTACCCAGTGCCTGTGCTGTCAGCCCGGTGGTGCCCATGCGCAGGAAGCCAAATGACCAGTAGAGAATCGAGAAGATCATCGCTCCGACGGCAACCGCCCCCAGATATTTGGGGTCAGGTAGATGGCCGATCACCGCGGTATCGACCAATCCGAGCAGAGGGACCGTGATATTAGAGAGAATCATCGGCCAGGCGAGTGACCAAACCCGCTGATGATCCTGCTTTCGGGCCAGCTTAAGGTACTGGATCAAGCTGAGCGACGAATCGGCAGTGAATAAAGCAGCAGAAATTGCGCGAGTGCTGCGACCACCACCGAAGGCCCCGCTGGCGTATCAAAGTTCCAGGAGGCATAGAGCCCCAGAAATACCGCGACGACACCCAGAAGGCTGGCAATAACCGCCATCTGTTCCGGCGAGCTTGCCAGTCGACGTGCGCTGGCGGCAGGAATAATCAAGAGCGAGGTGATCAGCAGTATGCCTACTACCTTCATCGCAATAGCAATCACCACCCCGATCAGTAGCATCAGGGCCAGGCGTATACGGGTGACCGGCACCCCTTCTACCTGCGCCAGTTCTTCGTTAATGGTAACGGCCAGAAGTGAGTTCCAGAGTCGCCAGATCAGCAGCATGACGATACTACCACCACCGTAGATCCACAGGAGATCATCCGGGGTAATGGCCAGCAGGTCTCCGAACAGGTATTCCATCAGGTCGACTCTGACATCATCGAGCAAAGCAACGGCAACTAAGCCTAGTGACAGACTGCTGTGGGCCATGATGCCTAAGAGGGTGTCGGTGGCGACCAATTTCTGCCGTTGCAGGCTAACCAGAATCAGCGCCAGAATGACGCAGCAGCTGACGACCGCCAGATTGAAATTGATATCAAAAAGCACCCCTACCGCGATGCCCAGCAGGGCTGAGTGGGCCAGAGTATCACCGAAGTAAGCCATGCGGCGCCAGACGACAAACGAGCCCAGCGGCCCTGCAACCAGCGCCACACCGACACCGCCTAATAGCGCAAACAGGAGGAAATCAGCCATCAGTGGTGGCCTCCACAGTGGCTATGATCATGTTCTGCGCTTTCTTCTAACGGCACTATATCGCCATGTTCGTTATGCTGGTGGTTGTGGTGGTGGCTATAGAGCGCCAGATTCTCGGCCCCTGGGACGCCAAAAAGCTCGATATAGGAAGGGTCGGTGCTGACCTGTTCCGGGTGACCGGAGCAACATATATGGCGGTTCAGACAGACCACCTGATCGGTAGCCGCCATTACCAGGTGCAGGTCATGGGAGATCATCAGAACCGAGCAGTTGTATTTGTCACGAATGCTGGCGATGAGATTGTAGAGTTCTATCTGACCGTTAATGTCGACCCCCTGGGCGGGTTCATCCAGAACCAGTAATTCCGGCTTTCGAAGCAGTGCCCTGGCCAGGAGTACTCGCTGCATCTCCCCACCTGAAAGACTGTGGACCGACTGCTTGAGTAAGCTTTCAGCCCGGACCGACTCTAATGCCTGGAGGCGATCTGCAGCGCTGGCAAAGGCGGCTGTTTTAAGAAATCGCTCTACCGTTAAAGGAAAGGTGGTATCAATCTGCAGTTTCTGCGGCATATAGCCGATCCGCAACGTTGGAGAGCGTTTAATAGTCCCTCCGGTCGGGGATAACAGGCCTAATACCGCTTTAACCAGAGTGGTCTTCCCCGCGCCATTGGGGCCGATCAGAGTGGTAATCTCCCCCTGATTCAGCGTCATCGAAACATTATCGATAACTTTGCTCGCGCCGAATTCGATGTTCAGATTGGTGATATCCACCAGGCTTGCCGGGCTCATACGGCCTCCTGACAATTGGGGCAGCGCCCCAGAATCTCAATATTTTCCTGCTCAACGGAGAATCCGGCGTCAGCGGCAAAGCTTTGAATGCTGGTTTGCAGCGCGGTTGATTCAAGTTCAGCGGTGGTGCCGCAGGCCTGACAGATGAGGAAATAACCTTGGTGGAAATGATCAGGATGGCTACAGCCGATAAATGCGTTGAGGGAGGCTAATCGATGCACCAGCCCCTGTTCCTGGAGGAAGTCCAGTGCCCGGTACACCGTCGGAGGGGCCGAATTAAAGCCGGCCTCAGCAATCGCCGGAAGCAGATCGTAGGCGCCCAGTGGTTTATGGCTTTGCCAGATTAGTTTGAGGACCAGCTCGCGAATACTGGTTAGCCGCTGCCCATTCGCTTTGCACAACTGCTGAGCTTGCCGCAATGCGGTTTTAATGCAGTGGCTGTGGTCGTGGTCGGGCTGATAGGCGATATTGTCACTGGTTTGAGGAGGCATAATAACAACCGGTTGATCTAATTAGTTGAACTTTGAATTGTTATATTATAACTTTGCGTTTCTTTGAATAACAGTGACTTCTACCGATGCTAGCTAAATTACCTCAAATTTTTGCCTTTTTCCTGCTGAGTACCTCTGCCTGGGCTGCCTCGACAACTCAGACCAGCCAGGTGAAGCTGCTAACCAGTATTAAACCGATTCAGCTGATTGCGGTCGATATGCTGGGTGATCTGGCTCAGGTTGAGGTGCTTTTGCCCCCAGGCAGCTCGCCGCATCATTACTCACTAAAGCCCTCGTCTATCAGACGGATTCACAGTGCCGATCTGTTTATATGGGGAGGTGCGGACCTGGAGCTGTTTCTAACAAAAAATGTTAGCCAGCTGGAACGCCCTGCTTTGGCATTGCTGGATGATGCAGATGCCCATCCTGCTGAGACGGAAACGGCTGAGCACGGCCACGCGCATGAAGGTGA
>JAIBDA010000158.1 GCA_024679635.1 Amphritea sp.
CCATCCTGATCGCCTTCACGACGTGAGCCTGTAGAGAGGGTGTTATAGACAGTGAATTCTTGTCCGGTTGCTGAGCGGGCCAGTAAGCGCAGGAATAAAGTCATATCTTCGAGCGTCGGAACCACTTTTTCGATCGAGGTGACGACAATATGGGTCTTGGGCAGCGTCTGGGTCAGGTCGCCATTACCTTCGTTGGTGACGATAATGGTCGAGCCGGTTTCGGCGACACAGAAGTTCGCCCCGGTGATGCCAACATCGGCAGCGACAAACTTATCACGCAACACTTCACGAGCTTCCTGCATCAATACCGCAGGGTCGTCCGATTTAGGTCGGTTATGATTTTTGTGGAAGGTTTCAGATACATCTTCCAGGTTCAGGTGTATTGCCGGGGCAATAATGTGACTCGGGTGATCTCCCCTCAGTTGCAGGATGTATTCACCCAGGTCGGTTTCGACCGGCTGAACACCGTTTGCTTCGAGAAAATCGTTCAGGCCGATCTCCTCTGTCACCATGGATTTACCTTTAGTGACGGTTTTTGCATCGACCTGCTTACAGAGGTCAAGGATTATCCTGTTAGCGTCTTCAGAAGTACGGGCCCAGTGAACCTGACCGCCATTCTCGATGACTTTACTTTCAAACTGTTCCAGATAAAGGTCCAGATGCTCAAGGATATGGTTCTTGAGATCGCGACCCTGGTTTCTAAGCTCTTCAAATTCAGGCATTCGGTCGACGGCGATAGCACGTTTCTCCGGAAAGCCTGCTTTTAGATTGCCTAGCGCTTTTTGTAGGTTTTCATCGGCGAGTGCGTCGTGGGCGCGCTGTTTAAAGAACGGGGTATTAATCTGCATGGTTTCGCTCCTTAAAGTTGCTGTGCTAGGTCGTAATCGGCTTCACCGATTGCGGGAATATCGGTCATGCCGGCCAGAATTTCGACGACGTGACGAGCTTCAACTTGTTTGCCTTCGCGTTTGAGTTTGCCTGCCATGTTCAGCAGACAGCCCAGATCACCGCCGAGCAGGGTGTGGGCTCCGGTATTACTAATATAGTCGGTCTTATTCGAGACCATGCGGTTTGAGATCTCCGGGTATTTAACGCAGAAAGTGCCGCCAAATCCGCAGCAGGTTTCGGCCTCTTCCATCTCTTCTAGTTCTACACCCTGAACTTGCTGAAGTAGTTGCCGTGGCTGCTGTTTAATCCCCATCTGTCGTAATCCGGAACAGGAGTCGTGGTAGGTAACCTTATGGTTAAATTGCAGCTGCTTCAGTTGATCCTGCAACGCGTCTGCACCAATGACATCGAACAGAAATGAGGTGATTTCAAAGCTGCGGCTTTTTAGATCCAGAGCGCGTTGGTAGTAGCTGTCAGAAGGATCAAATACCTCAGGGTAGTAGTGCAACATGCCGATGCAGGAGCCAGACGGACCGACAACGTATTCATAGCCATCGAAGGCGTCGATGGTCTGTCGGGCGATGTCTGCAGTGGTTTTGCGATCACCGGAGTTAAAGGCGGGCTGGCCACAACAGGTTTGGCGCTCGGGTACTTCAACGGAACAGCCAGCCTGTTCTAGCAGTTTAACAGTGGCAAAGGCGACTGAAGGGCGAAACATATCCGCCAGACAAGTTACAAAAAGCCCGACGCGTGGACCTGAAGGAGTATTCGGCATTTAGGTTACCATTTTTATAGTTATCGGCTCGTTACAGAGCCTCTTTGGCTGCTCTGTTGTTGCTAGTAAAGATAGTTAATGAAGGCGGGGAAAGAAATGCTACACTGCTAACTGGTCTGACCAAGTGGTAGGGGATCTCACGCGATGGATAAAAATTTAAGCGAAGGCTTGTTACAGCAGCTGAAAGAGAGTTTCTTTACAGGTGAACTGTTGCCCGGGACTGAGTTGGTGTCGCAGCGGCGTATGTCAGAGTCTAAAGGGCTGTCACGTTCTACTGTCCGTGAAGCGATAGGTCAGCTGGAAGCAGAGGGATATGTTGAGGTACGTCACGGAGGGAAAACCCGGGTAAAAAACTTACTGGAACCCTATTTTAATATGCCGATAGAAGGTGTTTCCGCCCTTGGGGATAACACTGACTTTCAGCGTCAGGTAATGGATGTGCGGGCGATGTTAGAAGGGGAGGCTGCATTCTATGCGGCTACCCGTGCCACCGATACTCAGTTACAGGCACTGGATGCAGAGTATCAGCGGATGCAGAAACGCGGGCAGGGTGAAACGACGCTGGAGAAGGCGAAGGACGATCTGCGTTTTCATATGATGATCGCTGAATCATCTCACCACTTGTTGATAATCTGCTTTAGTCAGCTGTTCTATACCCGTTTTTTTAATGCTATTTACGGCGTATTAACCCGTACCCTGCAAAAATACGGTCGTTATCCTGATGGTATTCGCTCTCAGCATGGGGC
>JAIBDA010000129.1 GCA_024679635.1 Amphritea sp.
ATATATTCGAATATCTTTACGATTTTCTGGATTCCGTTAACGCCACGGACAACTCGAATCGCGTTTTCAGACTGTGCTCGGGTTACCAGTCCCATCAGATAGACGACACCATTTTCAGTAACGATTTTAATTTGTGTTGCGTCAACTTGCTTATCGCCAAGCATGTTGGCTTTTATCTTAGCGGTAATCCAGGTATCGCTTGCCCGGGTAAGTGTTGATGTTGGACTGGTTACCGTTAATTCATTATGGATGCGGCGAATTTTACGTACCTGGCTAACAATTTGTTCGGCCTCCATACGGCTTTCTTCGGTAGCGACCTGGCCGGCAATCAGTACCACTCCGTTAAAACTAGTTACGCTGACGTGGCTGCTGCTGAGCTCTACAGAGCCTTTGCTGATGTTGACGTGGGATTTGATTTCGATCAGTTCATCATCAACAAAACTGCCGGTGGTGCGGTCGGTGCGAACCTCTTGAATGGGTTCCTCTTTGACACTGCTGACTATTGTTGAGCAGCCGCTGCTAATAAGGCCGGCTATTGTCAGGATAAGTATCCGTTTCATCAATTATTCTCCACCAAAAAGTTGGTAATCAATCAGGTCGCACAAAGCGTGCAAAATTAAAGTCTGGGCGCCGAAAATCAGTGCCGGGTCGTCCGCTGGAATGCAAAACTCCACTTCATCTGGCAGTAATAGAGAGTGGATATTGTCATTAGTTCCCCCGGTTAGTGCAATTACCAGCATATCTCTGTCGTGGGCTGCCTGAATTGCCTGAACCAGGTTGGAACTTTTGCCGTCTGTGGATAAGATTAACAGCAGGTCGCCTGGCTGACCTAATGCACGGATCTGTTTGGAAAAAATATCGTTGAATTGCCCATCTTGAGCGATACCTGTCAGGGCTGAGCCATCCGCGCTGAGAGAAATGGCCGGAAGGCCAGGGCGCTCGTGGCGAAACTGATTCATGAGCAGGCTGCTGAAGTGTTGTGAAAGGGCAGCGCTGCCGCCGTTACCGCAGCAGATTATCTTATTTTCAGACATAAGACAGCTGAGCATCAATTCTCCTGCATGGGAGATTAGCGGTGTGTATTCTTCGATGGTTTGGGCATTAACCTCCATACTGTTATGGAATAGGCTAATTACTCGGTCTTGAAGTACCATCGGTGCTCCTGTCAGAAAGTGGCTTCAGGTCTGAAGGCGTCTTTATACCATATAGGGCAGGAATCTCCACTCCCGTTGTCCTTATTGGCTTCAAATGCGACAACATCAAACCGACATATTGGCAGGTTACTGCTTTTCTGCTGGCTGAGGAAGTAACCTGCTGTTTTTATTAATTTCTTCTGTTTGTGATAATCAACTGAAAAGCTAGCTCCGCCCCATTGCTGGTGGCGCCTGCTGCGCACCTCTACAAAAACCAGTTGATCATTGTGATGCATGATTAGATCTATTTCGCCAAACCTGCATCGGTAATTCTTTTCAACTAACTTGAGCCCTTGGTTTTTTAAATAGTTAAGGGCGTTTTGTTCGGCGTCCCTGCCGATCTTTTGTCTGTCCATGAGTGTCTTATTCCATTGGAGTGGCAATACCCTGCTTAAAAATATTCCAGTTCAGGGTGCGTACAATCTGATTGTTTTCGCTGATTGAGAGTGCGCCTGTTTCGCCTTCGATTTTCGCTGATGGCGACGCAGATAGCTGGGCAAGGTAGGGAAACAGGCCGAAGGCATCAATCCCCAATGCGTAGAGACGTCCATAACGGCTGTCAGTATTGTCTCGCTGTTGGGCCAGTTGCAAGTGTGCAGCTGATGGGGCGCTACTTATCCAGGGGGTTGAGACAAAGCGAATGCCGTTCAGATCTTGGTCTTCGATGGCTGCTTCATTGCCGCTATAAATGTGAGATGTGGCATAGACTGGAATTCTTCCAGCGTAGTAAAACGCCAGTGTAGGTTTGATCTGTCGTGCAGCCTGGGGGAGGGCGGATAGAAAAATAGCATCAACGTCCTGTCGGCGGCGATCTTCAAATTCGGGTCTTTCACCAATAATTTGCGTCAGTTGTTTGCGTCGTTGATTACTTTGCTCGGTTCCCAGTAGTGTAGCTATCTGTTCTGAGTAGTTTGCATCGCGTCCATAGCTATAACTGTCCAACACGGTACCGCCAAGCTGTGTGAAGCGCTGCTGGAAGGCTGTCGCAGCGCGTTGTCCCCAGTCAGTTTCGGGAGTGTAGATAAGAGCCTGGCTTTTTTGGTCCTGCCAGATCTGTTCAGCGGCCTGCGATGCTTCGTCTTCTATGGAGAGTCCGAACTGGTATATATTTTCCTGCCGGCTGTTGGCAATGGTGTTCAGCGTTAATGTAGGAATAGGCGCAGGGCCGAAGTTGATCAGGCCTTCAACCATATCCTTTTGTAATGGTCCGATAATCAGGTCTATGCCGCGTTCTTGTGCTAACTGATAAAGCTGTTTGGGGGATTTTATTATGTTTGAGTCGAGCATTGTGACTTTTGCGGTGCTGTCACCGGCGCGAACTGCATTGTAATGGGCAGTCATAAAGCCGGTTATGATTGCATCGGCGGGTTTTTCCAGGCTGCCGCTCATGGGCAGGAAAAGCGCGATGTGGTCAGCGCTTAAGGTATCAGTTGCTGTAACCGCTAACAGGGCTGATGGAGGCGTCTGTTGGGCTGGGTGAGACTGCCAAAGCGTGTTCCATTGTTGTAGCAGTTGATTTTGCTGGCCCAGGTCTCGTGCTGTTGTGGTACTTAATGCAAGTTCATACCAGCCTTGCTGATAGTAGCTGTTGTCGGGTTGCTGGCTGAGTTGCTTTAGTTGAGGAGCGGGAAGCTTGATAAGCAGATCCCAGATCCGATTGTGCAGTGCTTCGGTTTTTTCATTCAGGCTGTAGTTACTGAGTTGAATAAGTTGTCGTAGTTCACTAAGAGGGTTTTGTTGATATCGATATGCATCCGCTTGCATTTCACCGATTTGATATTGCTGTTCTACCGGTAGGTTGATAGTTGTTTCAGGTGTAAGTTGTTGCAGATAGCGCAATGCACTCTGGCCATCCTGTTGTTCTAAGGCTGAACGGGCTTTAAGTTCAGCTATCTCAAATTGTAACCCTGGTGTCAGATATTCCAGGTCTATCTCTTCCAGTAGACGTGCGGCTTCGTCTTTGCGGCCTATCTGGATAAGTTTTCGGGCGGCTTCTGTTTTGAGTTGGGCGCTTTTGATCGGGGCAGCAGTCTCGGCCTTTGAGAGTAGTTCGGTGACCTGTTGCATAGGGTCGCCGGACTTTTGGGTGGTCATATTGGTTGTCTGTGTACTACAGCCTGCTAGAAAAAGTGCTGCACTTGCGGTTAGGACAAGAGACAGACGACTTGGAAACGTCATATACTTTCACACCCTGAATTATAAATGGCTCGAATACCGATGTCCGAAGCAGTTTTGTATGTAGTTGCAACGCCGATAGGCAACCTGGAAGATATTACGCCGCGCGCGCTCCGAATATTGGAGTCTGTTGCATTAATCGCAGCTGAAGATACCC
>JAIBDA010000100.1 GCA_024679635.1 Amphritea sp.
CAATGATTCCTGAGCTATATACAATGGCGATTCATCTTTCTGGCGGATTATGGATTCTGGCCTGGGTGTTATTTCTGATCCCCTACACTCCGATTCTGTTGAAGCCCCGGACTGATGGACAGTTTGGATGATTTTAGTCATACAGACCGAAGCTGGGCCACTAACTAAACAGTACTTCGCGACTTGCTAGTGGAGAGAAAAGTTCTAACAGCGGCCCTGGAACAGAGCTGTTCTCAGCTTTACTAAAGGTTGGATTGATGAAACGTTTAAGAGATATGCCAGGACTAGGACCGAAATCTGAAAACTGGCTGTCAGAGATAGGTATTCATACCCCTGATGAATTACGGGAGATTGGTGCAATCAGGGCTTATATCAGACTTAAAAATGAATGCCGTAATAAACCCAGTCTGAATTTCCTCTACGCGATGGTGGGCGCTATCGAAGGAAAAAACTGGCTTACAATAGCTAAACATGAAAAAAGCCGATTACTAACAGAGCTTGAAGGCTACCGGGAGCTCGACGAGCTGTTTCAGGCTGAAGGGATTAATATAACGCCACCATAATACCTAGCTATTAAAACAAAAAAGGAGACTATTAAAGTCTCCTTTTTGCTTTTTCAAACAAGGAAAGCTCAACTTTCCATCTCGCTACTCACCAGTGACGTCCAGCAAGTGGCGAAGCGGTGTTCTCACTTGTTCGGATCAACCAGGGTGCGACCCTGAATTTTTCCAGCCACAATATCGGCAGCTGCCTGCGGCAGTTCAGATAACCCAACAACACTGGAGATCTCACCAAGCGCTTTAGCTGGTAGATCAGAAAGTAAGCGCTTCCAGGCTTCTGTGCGGATATCGATTGGACACATTACCGAATCCACTCCCTGTAAGCGAACATTACGCAGAATAAACGGCATGACCGTTGTCGGTAGCTTATAGCCTCCAGCCAGACCACAGGCTGCCACCGTACCGCGATAATCCATTTCAGCCAATACCCGCGCCAAAATAGCATCGCCTACGGTATCAATAGCACCCGCCCAGCGTTGTTTTTCCAAAGGCCGTGCTTTCTCTGCCATCTCTTCCCGGGACAACAACTCAGTAGCACCCAGACCACGCAGGTAGTCATGAGTTGACTCACGCCCGGTCACCGCAGAAACGGTATATCCCAGCTTATTGAGTATTGCCACGGCAACACTACCCACCCCGCCGGCAGCTCCGGTAACTACAATCGGGCCACTATCGGGCGTAATCCCTCCGTCTTCCAGCGCCATCACACATAACATTGCTGTCAGGCCTGCTGTACCGATAGTCATCGCTTTTGCGGCATCCATACCCCGGGGCATTTTAACCAGCCATTCTGGTTTTAGGCGAGCATACTGACTGTATCCACCCCAATAGCGCTCGCCGACACTCCAGCCAGTCATAATAACCTGGTCCCCTGGCTGAAAAGCGGGATCCCGAGACTCTTTGACTACACCAGCAAGATCAATACCCGGCACCATAGGGAAGCTGTGAACAATCTTTCCGGTTCCAGTTACCGCAAGACCGTCTTTATAATTAAGAGAGGAGTAAGACACCTCAACCAATACATCTTCATCAGGAAGGTCACTTAAATCTAACTGCTTTATTGCGGCCAGGGTTTTCCCTTCTTCTTGTTCCAGTACCAGGGCATTAAACATATATCACCTCTCTTTACGTTTTTTTCTTCAGCAATATGTCTACGAAGCATGGTTGTATTCATAGACATCTGTACCTGTAAATAGACTGAAAATCTATTTGTCATACAAATTAACATTAATGCAATTTACACCAAGTTTAATTGTATTACAAATTAACAATTAGTCGTTTATATGAAATAATCTATTTACCACTGTAGGAGAATTTCCGTGAGTTTAGAAATAGAGCCCGTTGCTCAACGCAGCCTTTCAAGCCAGATCGCCCATCAGATACGTCAGGCAATTATGGATGGCTCTCTGAAAGCGGATGACCGCCTGCCAACAGAAGAGGAACTGGCACAGCGCTATCAGGTTTCTCGTCCCACCATCCGTGAAGCGCTCAAAAGACTGGCAGCTCAAAACCTAATCCGCTCCCGTCGCGGCCCTACCGGGGGTACATTTATCAACCGCCCCTCCGCTGCTGATCTAAGTGACGCACTCGCCAGCACCACTACCTTATTGCTTGGCATGGATGCCTTCTCAATGGAAGATATCAATCAAACTCGCTTACTACTTGGGACAAACTGCCTGCAGCTGGCCGCACAACATATCAGCAGCGAACAACTTGGCCAGCTAGAGCAAGAGCTGACTCAGCAGCAAGATAATAGCCTTTCACCAGAACAATTTTGTGCTTCTGATGTCCGCTTCCACCGTCTAATCGCTGAAGCATCAGGCAACCCTCTTCTCAGTTTTATAATGCGTAGTGTCATTGAAGCCCTGCAGCCGATTAGCAACATGGTGACGTTTCGCTTTCGAGAACGCTCAGTCATCATCGATCAACACCAACGTTTATTCACTGCACTGCAACAGCATAATCCGGAACTCGCCTGTTCAATCTTTGCAGAACAGGTCCGTTATCTCGCTGAGAAAACAGATCAGGCACAACAGTGGAAAGCAAAAAAACCTGCTTAAACCTGAATCACATTTCGCCTAAATTAACGTAGGCTTCGGCCTGCAATTACGGTATTCTTCTGCAGTATATAAGAATGATTTAAGGAGTTACTGTGGAAGAGAATAGCGTCTGGATTATTGGTATCGTTGCCCTGGCAGCCGGAGCTTTAATCGGTTACCTGATGGGACGCTCCGGCGACAACTCTGGCCAGCAAAAGCTTGTCGACCAGTTGAATGAAGCCCAACAGGAGCTCAGCGTATATAAAGAGGAGGTTAACGGCCACTTCGAAAAAACTGCAGCGCTGGTAAATAACCTGACAGAAAGTTACAGAGAGGTACACCAGCATCTGGCCCAGGGCTCAGAAAGCTTATGTAAAGGTGAGCACTCTCCGGCTCAGCTGGACCATGACACCCAACCTAAAATAGCTGAACTGACAGACAGCGAGCAGGAAGAACAAATACCAACAGTTACCGATGAGGTTACTGCTGTGCCTGAAGAACCAGAAGCCATTGAGCCGCCGCGTGACTATGCGCCAAAGAGCCCTGATCAGGAAGGAACCCTGTCTGAGAAATTCGGTTTAAAAAAGGAGCTGGAAGCTGACAAGGAAGAAGAGATCCCAACTCTGCTGAAAGATCACATTCCCGGCAATAGCCTGCGCGATGGCGACGAGAAGCAGTCTGCCTGACAGGTTCAGGCTATCCAACAATAAAAAACCGGCCACTAGCCGGTTTTTTATTGTTTACAAATTAAGTTAACTTCTCCCATTAAACCGGGTTATCGATATCGACAAATTGATGCTCCAGCTCAAATTTTTCTGCCAGATGCTCTCCCACCGCTTGCACACCATATCTCTCTGTAGCGTGATGCCCTGCTGCAAAATAGTGAATCCCCAATTCGCGCGCACAATGAACTGTAGGTTCAGAAATTTCACCGGATATAAACGCATCAAGCCCTAGAGCCGCCGCTTTTTCGATATACCCCTGTGCAGCACCGGTGCACCAGCCGACAGTCTCTATTCGCTCTGGCCCCCCTTCAATATGCATCACCTCACGCCCCAGCGTGGCAGCGATCTGCTGACTGAACTCATCTGCACTTAACGGGCTATCCAGGCGGCCAGTTAACCCGATACTTAAAGGGTTTTCTGATTCAAGTCCTCCACAAACCTGTAGTCCTAACTTTTCAGCAAGTTGTGCATTATTTCCCAACAGAGGATGACCATCTAAGGGTAAATGAAAGGCAACCAGGCTTATGTCATGATTCAGCAGGGTTTGCAGCCGACGTTTTTTCATTCCAGTAACAGGTTCGGCTTCACCTTTCCAAAAATATCCGTGATGCACCAGAATCAAATCAGCTTCCAACTCTACCGCTCTGTCCAGCAATGCCTGACTGGCAGTAACGCCTGAGATAATCCGGCTGACTTCAGGACAACCCTCAACCTGCAATCCATTGGGACAATAATCCCGAAATTTATCAGGCGTTAACAGAGTGTTACAGTAATTGGTCAGTTGTTTTAGTGATACGGCCATAATCTTTTCTTTAAATTCCCAAAGTCACCGGATAATCCGTATAATTCTATGACAGCTGTATAACTTTACCACTGTTTATAAAGGCTTATTACGTGATTCAACGCTTTGCTTTTCTGGTCTGGCCTATTCTTTCAGGAATTTTGGCGGCGATAGCGCTGCTAATCTATCTGCCGGATATGTTTGCACCCCAGACAAGTTCACTGCAGATAAATCAGACTGAATACTCCCAGGGAAGCGGCCAGGGGCCTTTCTCCTATGCTGACGCCGTAGAACATGCTGCCCCGAGCGTAGTGAACATCTATACCCGCACAGTTGTTCCTAACAGTAACAAACCACTCTACAACGACCCCAACATTCAAAAACATTATGATAAGAATCGCAATAAAGAGCGAGTTCAATCCAGTCTTGGTTCCGGTGTAATACTGAGTCCAGAAGGATACATCGCCACGAATAACCATGTTATATCCGGTGCCGACAGTATCGTTGTTGCCCTCAAAGATGGCCGGGAAGCCACCGCATCAGTAGTCGGTAGTGACCCTGACACCGATCTTGCTGTATTGAAAATAACCCTTCCCAACCTTCCAGGCATTACCATTAGCTCATCTGCTAACCTCCGCGTGGGTGATGTTGCCCTGGCAATCGGCAATCCATTCGGCGTCGGTCAGACTGTGACCATGGGCATCATCAGTGCAACCGGCCGTAATAAACTCGGGTTGAATACCTATGAAGACTTTATCCAAACTGATGCTGCCATCAATCCAGGCAATTCAGGCGGTGCTCTGATCAATGCTGCTGGCAGCCTGATCGGCATAAACACGGCAATCTTTTCACGCTCTGGTGGTTCACAGGGAATCGGCTTCGCCATTCCATCTAATCAGGCAAAACAAGTGATG
>JAIBDA010000063.1 GCA_024679635.1 Amphritea sp.
GTTGTGGTGCCAATTATGGACTCAAACTGCTGCAGTGTTGAACTATGAATCCCTTTCACCATCCCGGCCGCAATAATCCGTGTGTGTTTATCTAGATAAGGCCGGATTCTGTGTAGCTGGTCTTCCAGTTGAGCCAAGCTTTTGGTGACTTTAAGTATTACCAGATTATAGGACTGATTAATGTCGCCGTACTCTTCCAAAGAATCTCTGAATGCAACGCTGCTCTCCTCTATGTTATTTCTTTTCAGGTTTTCCAGGATTCCTTGAAATGAGATAAATGAATCACTGACGACAACTGGTTTTGTTTCTGACAGGGCGCAGGTCAGCGCGCCAAAGTTATCATTTAAAATGAGAACCCTGCTCTCTGATGTGATGAGTTGCTCTTCCATCAGGAAAGTCAGTAGGTATTCGTCAGCGGCATCCCAGGCGCGTAAGGTTTCTTTAGATCTGAGAGGAAAGCGTGTTAGTTCAAATTCTCCCTGGGGAGCAGCAAAGGTTTCCATCGAAGTCCTGTGATATTAAGCGTCGAGAATTGATAAAAGGTTGGGCGAAATAATTAAGTAATAAGATCTAATTGCGAGCGGCTAGATAAGCACCTGCCCCCATCATTATCACACCGGCGCTCTGGTTTAGTCGCTTTGCCGCTTGTTTTGACCGGAGCCTGGCACTCGCCCAATGTGCACAAAAGGCAATTAACATCAGTCCAAGCATTAAAGCAAACAATGTTAGCGTCGCCGCCAGAGCAATGTCTCTGCTGTTCAGAACAGTCAGGTCCATGAAAGTTGGCAGAAAGGCCATGTAAAAGAGGATGACTTTCGGGTTTGATGCTGAGATGAGAAATCCCTGAACAAACTCAAGGGAGGAACGCTTATTTACCAGAGGTGCTGAGGTCTTTAGATCAGGTTTGCTGGTGAACAACTTGAAACCCAACCAGATAAGGTAAGCAGCACCTAGCCAGCGTATCAGAGTGAAGAGTCCTCCCCAGTGCTCTGCAATGGCCGCTAATCCTAAGCATGCAAGTGTCAGATAGACTATATCACTGATAGTCATCCCCAGAGCCAGCATAAGACAACGGTTAGGGCCCTCAATCATCGATTTTGCCAAGATTGCAAACACTCCCGGTCCCGGTGTTATGCCGAAAATAAAGATAGCGATAAAAAAGGTGAGGGCGCTTTCAAAGGACATGATTGGATCCGTGTAATAATTAAGGGGATTGTACTCTCTGAGATATGAGGGAGCTATCCTATACGAAAAAATTAACTGGCCAGGCTGGTTTTTTCTGAAGTAGCAGAGGTGATGCTAACGTCTTTGAAAACACAGTTTTTGCCTGCTGATTTTGCTTGATAAAGTGCCAGATCTACCCGCTGGATAATACTGTTAATTGATTCGCCTGGTTTGAGTTGAGCAACACCAAAACTACCGGTAATGGTATCAGGTATAGTTGGGTTAAAATTTTGCATTTCTAACGCCCGGCGTATTTTTTCGGCGCTTTGAAAGGCTTGGCTCAGGTTTGATTCCGGTAGAATGATGAGAAATTCTTCTCCTCCCCAGCGGCCATAAACATCGCTCTGGCGGCAATTGTTTTTGAGTATGCGTGCTACGGTTTTGAGTACTATGTCGCCTTCAAAATGGCCAAAACGATCATTGATGAGCTTGAAGTCATCCAGATCAAAGAAAATCAATGATACCGGCCGGTTATATCGTACAGCGATTGCACTACTTTCCTTCAGTGCTTCGATCATAGCTCGTCTGTTATTAAGCCCCGTTAGTTGATCTTGTCTCGCCACCTTTTCTAATTGTGTATTGTGAACATGAATCAGTCGGTACCTATAAGCTAAGAAAATAAGTAACAGGCCTGCACCCAGTAGTAACTGCCACATTAAGGTGTAATCAGTTGTATGTACAAAGGTAATCTTTACCCAGCGGTCACTGATCGTGTCACGCTCTTTCTGGCTAATGGATGCGATCGCTTTATCAAGGATATTTAGGAGGGGAGTGTCATGGTATTTTTGATTAACGGCGATACTGAGGTCCCAGTTATCTCGCACCTGATCGATTATTTTAATATTTGTGAGATGGGTTCGGCTAATCGCAGAGCTGATGCTATTAGGAGTATCCAGAAGGGCGATTACCCGGTTGTTTTTTAGATGTTTTATGCCTTCATCGACAGAGTTAACGCCAATAATTATAGTCTTGGGATAACGGCTTTTTATTATTTCGATGAAAGCAGAGCCCGCGACAATAGCGATAGGTTGTTTAAGTAGCTCATTTAGAGAAATGTCGTCAGGAGTCTTTGAATTGATAGCGAAGACTGCAGGAATGCTGATAAACGCATCGGAAAATCCCATAAAATGGGCTCTATCTGGTGTTTGCATCGCCCCGGGGACGATATCGCATTCACCTGTCTTCATGGCCTTGATAGTCTCAGCCCAGGAAGAGTGGGTAGCTACTTCAAACTGAAGCCCTGCCCGTTGGCCAATAAAACTCATGTAATCGGGGAAAAAACCTTCATATTGGCCATTTTCAAGTTTGCTGTATGGTTCCCAATGAGGGTCCCCGCAGAGGGTGAGTTTCGGGAGTGTTGCCAGGAACTGGTGCTCGCTGATAGACAGTGATAATTGATTATCTGTCTTGGGGTAGTAAATAAAATCACCGATTTTGTAATCAGGTGTAATAAAGTTAAACAGAAGATAAAGCTGAGATATCACATCAAGCTTTTCTTGACTAAGGGTCCCGAAGTTTTCCTGCTTATCAAAAGCTAGTCTGGCTAGCCGTTCACCTTCAAATATAAGCGCCTCTCTGGAACGATTCTGGCTGTTATAGTCTGAAATAATCAGCTCAGCGGTTTCTTCTATGTGATCGAAGGCATACAGCCAGCCCTTTATTGTTGCGTTGCGAAACGATTCGACGAGGGCCGGATTCTGTTGAAGTAGAGATTTAGAAGTAAATAGCAGATCGGAATACATGTGAAAACCGAAGTCTTTCGGGTGGATTATGTTGTACTCCTCTCCCAGTTGTTCCATTTGAAATGGTTCGTTGGATATATACGACGCCATTGCATCAGTTTCTCCCTTGATAAGGGAGTGAATATCAAAGCTGTGTTCCTGCCGAGTGAAGTCGCTGGGATTGATGCCCGACTGGCGCAGCATAGCAAGCAGTTCGACTTGTCTCTCTGCATCGGGGGTCATCATAATACGCTTATTTAAGAGGTCAGCAGGTGTCTTTATGCCTGATTTTTTAGTGGTTAACAGCATTAATGGGGAGTTCTGGTAGGCTGACAACAGGGCGACGATATCAGCGCCTTTTATCCGTTGAGATAGAATTGTCGAACGGCCTACAGCAAAATCTCTCGTTCCGTTGAGGACGAGCTCGACAGGGTCTTCGTTACTTTCGTATTCGTGGATTGAGAGTTCAATGCCAGCATCCCGATAAAACCCTTTATGCTTTGCCATATAGTAACCGGCAAACTGGAACTGGTGTTTCCAAATCAGCTGCAGGCTGGCAGGGGTCAAGGCTTCTGCGCCTTGGCTGACTGTCGGAATGGCAATGCTCAGCATAACCAGTAAATATTTAATTATGCGGTTTTGCATAAATCAGTATCCGGTATCGGTTGGATAAAAAACAAAGGGTTTATGCTAATCCCCCACTGAAACCGCAATGACACAACAGGAAGGGCAATATAAATATTCTATGTGATAAAAGTAATATATAGCGGCGTTTAATCACCAATATGAGCTGAATGTTAGTTCAGCATAGTCTCTTAACAATAGTTTTTTAATTTAAACATCCAACTTTCATGAAACAGTTGTTTACATCAAGGGCTGAAACTTCTTTGGTTGAATCGAAACTGGCTACATTGTTAACCCTTATTATGCGAAAATAGCGCCGTTAATTTCACTGACTATTTGGAATGAAATAAATGTTTAAAATGATGTTTAGAGTGCTGGCTTTGATGCTATTGTCAGGCTCCGTCTTTGCAGCACCGACTTTTGTGTTCACCGCTATTCCTGATCAGGATGAGACTCGACTTAAGCAACGTTTTCAGAAGGTAGCGGATTATTTACAGCAGGAGTTACAGGTGGATGTTCGTTTTATCCCTGTTAAGTCATATGCGGCCACTATTACAGCGTTTAGGAATAATCAGGTTCAACTGGCTTGGTTTGGTGGGCTTTCCGGCGTGAAGGCACGTGAGTTGGTTCCGGGTTCCCGCGCGGTAGCTCAGGGCGTCGAAGATCCAGAGTTTAAGTCCTATTTTATAGCGCATCAAAGCACAGGGCTGGATTCAGCAGAGAGCCTGCCTGAATCGATACGTGGGCTAACGTTTACATTTGGGTCTAAAGGGTCCACTTCTGGACGCTTGATGCCCGAGTATCATTTGCGTGAGCAGTTCGGTCAAAGCCCGGATGAACTGTTTAACCGGGTTGGTTTTAGCGGTAACCACTCACGGACAATTGCTTTGGTTGAGTCAGGCGCTTATCAGTTAGGTGCGCTGAACTATAAAGTATGGGATGCCGCAGTAGAGGCGGGTAAGGTTGATACTTCCAAGGTGAAAATAATCTGGGAAACACCGACCTATCCTGATTATCAGTGGACTGTTCGGGGCGATCTTGATGCGGCCTATGGCAAGGGTTTTACCGCCCGCGTTGAACAGGCTTTGTTGAAGATGAATGATCCGGAACTGCTAAGTAGTTTCCCGCGACAAGGTTTTATCCCGGCGTCTAATTCAGACTTCGAACCAGTTCGGAAGGTGGCTAAGAAGATAGGCCTGCTGGACTAATGTCGAGCCTGGCTATTCAGGATGCTTATCTGGCATATGGAAATCACCGGGTCTTAGGGCCTGTCAGTTTGGATGTCCGGGCAGGTGAGCACCTGATTTTACTGGGTAAAAGCGGCTGTGGTAAATCGACGTTGTTGAATCATCTCTACACTGAGAACAGGCAGAGTTGCGCGTTAATCCCTCAGGACCTCGGTTTGGTAGAAAACCTGAGTGTTTATCACAATGTCTACATGGGGCGATTGCAACGTTATAGCGCCTTGCGGAATTTTCTGAATTTGATTTATCCTGCGGACGCGCGGGTAGCGGAGGTTACTCCGTTGCTAGAGCAGTTAAGTTTAGATGAAAAGTGTTTCTCCGCAGTAGCTGAACTATCCGGTGGTCAGCAGCAGCGGGTTGCTGTCGCTCGGGCGTTGTATCAGGCGGCACCCGTTTTACTGGCTGATGAGCCAGTTTCTGCGTTAGATGGTCCGGAAGCTGACAGGGTTATGGCGCTGCTGGGGCAGTATTTTACAACGGCGGTTATCAGCTTACATGATGTGGATCGGGCGTTGAGATATGGTCAACGGATTATTGCGATCCAAAATGGTGAACTGGTGCTGGATGAGCCTGCGGATCGCCTCACTGTATCATCGCTAAATGAGTTTTACTGAGGCGATGTTTTCCTCTCTATATCGTTGGTCTGGCGGCGTCAAAGTTAGCATAGGATTTGTGCTAGTAGCGATTTGCTGCATTTTTTTTGCGGATCTGGAAGTTTCCAGTATCGATCCCTGGGCTGAGATGTGGCGTCTGGCAGACGGTTTATTTCATCCCAGTCTGATGCAATCGAGCCTGGTGCTTGAAGCCTTGTTGTCTACTCTGGCGTTTGCCTTTGCCGGAGTGGCTCTGGCAGTAGTCGGTGGTTTCTTACTGGCACTGATGTTTCACAATGCATTTGTTCGTGGTTTCTGTGCACTAGTACGCTCTATACATGAATTGTTCTGGGCACTGATTTTTTTGCAGTTTTTTGGTCTCCATCCGTTGACCGGGTTATTGGCGATTGCTATTCCATATAGCGGTATTTTCGCGCGTATGTATGCTGAAATGTTGGCTCAAGTACCAACGCTGCCAGCACAGACGCTGCCTTCCGGAGTGGGTTACCTCAATACACTTATTTACACCCGTTTGCCTCTCGCCTGGCCGCATTTGGTCAGTTACACCTCATATCGTTTAGAGTGCGGTATTCGCAGTAGCGCTATTCTTGGTTTTGTTGGGCTACCAACGTTGGGCTATTATCTGGAATCTTCATTTTCACAGGGCTATTACTCCGAAGTCGCCGCGCTGTTAATACTTTTTTACCTGCTGATAGCGACTAAGAAAATCTGGCTGAGGCGATGGACTTTACCTGCACTTTTTCTTGGCTCTCCCTTTTTTCTCGGGGATGGTATGCCTATTATCTGGGGGAATGCCTGGCGCTTTATCTCCGAGGATATTATTCCGGCTCCGCTTCGTAATAGCGAAGCAGGAGGGCAATGGGAAAGCTTATCTGAATTATCCCAATGGACTTCAGATATTATGTTTAACCAGGCATTGCCTGGGATCTGGAATACCTTAGTTTTGTCTCAGATAGCATTGGTGGTAACGGGTTTGTGCGCGTTGCTTACATTCCCTTTGATTAGTCGTCATTGTTATAGCTTGCCCGGTCGGATACCGGGTTATGTGCTGCTGGTGATTGCGCGTTCTACGCCGGAATATCTTTTGGCATACATATTGTTACAGTTGCTGGGCCCTTCAATGTTACCGGCAGTGATCGCTCTGGCAATCCATAATGGGGCTCTGATTGGCTATCTTTCAGGGCGACATAGTAATGAGTTAGTACTGCGATCAGATCTCCCCAAACGACGCTTAGATCGTTGTTTTTATGAGCTATTACCTCGTATATATCCCTCTTTTCTCTCATTTATGCTTTATCGCTGGGAAGTGATCATGCGAGAGACTGCAATACTGGGTATCTTGGGTATCCATACGCTTGGATTCTTTGTAGATAGTGCGATACAGGAAATCCGCTTTGATGTGGCGCTGTTACTGATTTTGACGGCCGCTTTGTTGAATATTGCAGTTGATATGTTATCCAGGCGTATTCAGCGCTGTCTATAGCGGTTGTTCTTATTAGGGCTGAATAACATTTAATTTTGATGAGTAACTGTTGGCAGCTATAACCTCATTCATACAGCTTTCTAACGCTAATTCCTTGAAAAATCAGCTCTATTATCTCTTTGTTAACCTCGTTTTGGGTAACCCCTCGTTTGATATATCGACTAATGTGGTGGTAAATTGCATGCCTATAATAAAATAAAACGTTTGTTTGATCGGCGAGTTTTCTGTCTTGAATGTAGTCTCGCACATATCGAAATAAGCTTTAACCTATCTGCATTTGAGTCGTAGTACTTGTTTACAGGGAGGTGTGGTTGATGTGTGAAGAGTTTTTATATTCCAGGCTTCTGAAGTTCCCACGAACACTATCGGAAATCTGCTATGAAATTAGTTCCGTTTGTTAAGTACACATCATGCGGTAATAACTTTGTTATTGTTGATGAAACGGAGCATACGTCTCTCACTGAATATGAAATGTCACGGTTTGCGTTTCAGGCGACTAATATCAGCTTTGGAGTGGGTTGCGATAATTTGCTGGTAATTCAACGCTGCAGTAAAGAGGCGTTACAAGCTATCGCTAAAGAACGTCCCTATTGGCGCTGGCCTCCA
>JAIBDA010000068.1 GCA_024679635.1 Amphritea sp.
AGCGATCTGTTTTCCTGAACTAACAAAACCGGAGCAGGAAGATTTAGTACGGCAAGTCTTTGAAAATAATACCATTGGATTAATAGAGACCGGTTGGGCTTACTGGGGAAATGAGCAGTTTTTCCGCAGCATCACTGAATTTCAGGGGTTTGAAATTCTTGATCAGGCACTTGAAGGAGGAAACGGGGTTATCCTGATGGGCGCTCATTACTCCCCACTAGATCTGGCAGGCCTGTTGTTTTCCTTTTACGGTAAACCTTGCAGTACTTTGTACCGCAAGCATGACAATCCGATGCTTGAATGGTTCTTCACCCAGGGCCGAAGCCGATTCAGCTACCCTCTGGAGAGGAAGAAAACCCGGCAGATGTTAAGGAACATGCGTAAAAACCACTGTATTTGGTATGCTCCTGATCAAGATCTGGGATATAAAGGAACGGTATTTGTACCTTTTTTCGAACACTCTGCCGCTACTACAACAGCAACAACAAAGATGCATGAAATCAACGGGTCTCCTCTCTGTGTATTAAGTTTCCGACGAAAAGAGGATAATTCAGGTTACATCCTGCAAATTGAAACCTTGCCAGGTTTTCCTTCAGGGGATGCCACTGAGGATGCCAAGCTTATAAACCAAGCGATCGAAAGAGGCGTTCGCAGGGCTCCAAGCCAGTATATGTGGGTGCACAAACGATTCAAAACCCAGCCTGACGGCCAGCGGAAACTGTACAAACGCATATGAGCAATGATCTGAACAAAACATATAGAAAACCGCTTGTGCGAACCGTTTTCTTTGCCGCCAGAAAAATACAGCGTAGCTATTTTTCTAAGCTGTCCAGTCGCATCCCTGATAGTAGCGTGATTTATTATAAGCAGTGTATTTTCCCTGCTCTCAAGTCCATTCCTGCTTCCAAAATCAAGAGTATTGTTCAAGACCTGATTCAGGAAAAACGAAATAACCCAAAGCGGCGGAACAAAAGCGATCTCTATTGGAAACTCTTCAGAATATTCAAACGTCTTGAAGCCAGCTGGCTATACCTTGTCTATTCACGCGAACTGACCATTAGCAATGCTGGGAAAATGGTTATTTGGAATGGGTTAAAATATCGTCAGCTAATTGCTGTCGCAGCGGCTCAGGAACAAAAAATCCAGTGTATCTATATGGAAAACGGATTATTGCCCGGATATACAACACTGGACGCTCAAGGCATCAACTATGTTAACTCAGTCCCCAGAGACCCTTCGTTTTTTCGCAATTATAATGAAACCGCTACCCGCAGTTTTTTCGAAGAAGCATCGACTAAGGTTCATTCAGATAGGCCAGAAAAATTACCTCAGCATTACATATTCATCCCTTTCCAGGTAAATACCGATAGTCAGATCACTCGCTTCTCGCCCTGGATCAAAGATATGTATGATCTGGTCACAAAAGTTAACCAGGTTTCTGTGGCAATGGGGATGAACTCCCCTGAGTTTGTATTCAAACTACACCCGGCAAGTGATGAAGATTACAGCCTTCTGATTAAAGGGTTAGATAATAACAAAATCCATTTTTTAACCGATAACCTGATCACTACTAATGAACTGATTCATCACGCTGTCGCCGTCATCACAGTTAACTCAACCGTTGGCATAGAAGCCGTACTGGCGAATAAGAAAGTAATTGTTTTGGGCAACGCTTTCTACAACATAGAAGGTCTGACACTTAAAGCCTATTCTGACAAAGAACTTACCGATACAATTAACACTCTTGATAGTTGGCAACCAAATAAAATATTACGGAAAAACTTCTTCCGTTATCTTGCCGATGAATATCAATTACCTGGTCGATGGCAGGAATGCTCTGATGAGCATCTAGAAGCAGCTGTAACACGAATCCAGCAGGTTGAAGCCTTATGAAAAGGCATCTGTTTTTTGCATCAACCCCTTTCAACATGCTGACAGCCAGTATGGTTGCGTTTTCTCTTCCAGAATCCGACGAAAAGCATCTCTGCCTGATTGATCAGCCGGAGCAAAACAGCCATTTTGTGGCAGAGATAATGAAGTGGTCAGAAACCCCTTTCCTTTCGACTCAGCTTATCTCTCGTAAGAGCACCGCTAAAAATAAAAAAAAGCAGAGAGAGATCGCATTTCAGTTGATTAACTCTTTGTTGGCAAAAATTCAACCTGACATTATTTATACTGGCAATGATCGCAGAGTCGAATTCCAATATGCTATGACCCATAATCCGAAACAATCAATCGGGGTATACATAGATGACGGAACATACACCTATCTGGGGCGAAAGACCCATTGGTTGAAAGATCACTTATTAGATAATCTGGTTAAAAAACTTAGCTACGGCTTTTGGTGGAAGCAACCAGGCACCATTGGAGCATCTAGTTGGATTGATGAATGTATTGTGGCTTTTCCCAAAAGCGTCACTCCATTACTTAAGCAGAAAGTGCTTAGACCTTTGCCTAAAAACCTTAACAGAACAGAATTTCATGAACTGTCTGTCAAGTGCATGCTTCATTATCCAGAAGCAGTAAAAGCCCTTCCTGAATTAGAGACTCTGATCCTGTTGCCCCATGAGTCTGTTTTTGACCCTTCGATGTTAAATTCGATCAAAAGCAGGCTATCTCAGTTAGCAGGGAGAATCGGTATAAAGCATCACCCAAGAACTAAAGACAAAAGTTTTTTTACGATGGATTCAGATACTGAGCTTCCAGAAAACATCCCGATGGAGGTTATTCTCCCCTTACTAAATCAGGAATGTCGAATCATTGGAGATGTGTCTACAGCGCTACTGACCACTAAGTGGTTACGACCTGAAATGGATGTTACTGCCATCTCTGGAAAGCAGATAAGCAAGCAATGGCACCAGCTACTGAGCACCCTTGAAATCAATATAATTGGATGTAACTAAAGCTATGCACTTCAGTCAGATATCATCTACAAGCCTCTGGAAAACGGCTTCTACGCTTCTAATATGTTTTGCTATAGCTGCGCCATTAATCAGTAAAAAAACTGGGCAGATTGCAGCTGGGCTGATCTTAATATTTGGGCTACTATCTTATCTTCTTGTTCTGCTAAAACGGAATCAGATTCCGCCGATTGAGCGCCCAGAAAAGCTCATGGCCATAGGTAGTCTTCTATTGCTACTAAGCCTCGTCATTAATGTTCTTATATTCAGCGATCTGTCACATATCGGGGGAAAAACTGACCAATACAGCTACTTTTTAGTCCCATTATTACTGCTACCAATACTAAGACTGTCTAAAATAAATACTCAGACACTGACCTATACCCTGAGCTTTACCTCAGTAATCGTGGGTATTCTAACAATTATCGAATATAGCCAAACTCATCAAAGAACAGGAGTTCTTTTTCATGGCCAATCCATCCCTTTTGGTAATCTAGCGCTAATTACTGGCTTTTCATGCCTTACTTTTCTCAACCTAAACAATAGTAAAGTGAAGAACATTTTCCTTATTTCCTGTGCTTCGCTCGCAATTATTGCCAGCATCTCATCTCAAACCCGCGGCGGCCTTATTGCAATTCCCGCATTGATAATTCTGCTTGTTTTTTTCAAAAAAGAATATTTTTTAAGAAAAAAAGTAATCTTGTATTTCATAGGCCTCACTTTTATATCCGTAACCGTCTTACTTAATAGTGGAATGCTGAAGAAAGTTGAAAGCCGTCTAAATAGCGCGGTAAGTCAAATTAATTCATATTATGAAAACGATAACAAAGCCACCTCTGTTGGCGTCAGACTCGATCTGTGGAAAATCGCTTTGGAAGGCTGGAGAGAGTCACCCCTTTTTGGCAAAGGAATAACAGAGTTCTATCATTTCAAAGCTGATAAAATAGGACAAGAGCCTACAGATAGTCATCTATTAAAATACCAGCATCCCCATAATGAATATATTGGGCTTCTTTTCTCCCAGGGAGTTCTGGGGCTAATCGTATACGGATTATTAATTTCAACCTTAGCAATCTATTACTTTCGAAGGAGCAAAGAGTCGCCCATCGCCTTAACCGGTCTTCTCGTCACATCCGGTTACCTTATATTTTCACTAACAGAGTCTTTCTTCTCCTTACACACATCACTATTCTTTTATCTGACGCTTAACACTGTTTTGTTATATTTACTGTCCCAGGATCGTCATGCTCAAGGAAGTAGTTCCCATGTTGCATAAAACACTTCAATACTGGCAACACCGAATATCAAGTCACAGTACGTTACGACTAGCTATGTCTTTCTTAGTCAAAAATGAAGCTGACATCATTGAAGACAATATTCGTTTTCATGCAGCTCAGGGTGTGCAATGTTTCGCCGTCATGGACAACGGTTCGGATGACGGAACACGGGAAATCTTAGAGAACTTGAAGACCGAATTTGATCTGCATGTTATTGACCAGCCGGACCAAAGCTACCAACAAGCCCTATGGATGACCGAACTGGCAGAGTATTGCAGGACACAGCTAAAAGCAGACTTAGTGATCAGTAATGATGCAGACGAATTTTGGCAAACTGAAGGAGAAGGGTCTCTCCACGACTATCTGAATAGCATCGATTCAGTTGTCACTGTTCGCAGATACAATATGGCGTTAGACAGCTCAGTATTAAGGGAAAACTATCATTATTCAGACGCTTCTTTACGAGTAAAAAATCCGATATTTTATGACTCAAGCGCTCAAATCAATGAAACTGCAGTCGCTATGCTGCTGATAAAAATAAGCCCTAAAACCATTGTTAATCCGCATGGCCTCATCCGATTAAAAGGCGGAAACCATAGAGCTAAACATGGTTGGAGGCTAATCAATGCCCGAACGGAACCTGGCATTTGCGTGCATCATTACCCCATCAGAAGCTACAAACAGTTCGAGAGAAATATACAGAACCGAAAAAGACTTCTGGAAACAACTGATGCAAAAATGGGAGACCATTACCGTCGCTGGGTTAGAATCCTCAACGAAGGTAGGCTTCAGGAGGAATTTGATCGTTTTATTCTCAGCCAACAGGAGATAGATACCCTGCTAAAGCTGGGTATTCTTGAGCACAAAAAGCTTTTAATCAAAGGTAGTTAATCGATCTACCCGATATTATCAGCCAAGGCTTTCCAGACAATACCTGGTGTCAGGTTAACAAACACCTCCGGCTCAACAGAATTTCCGCTCGCGGGCTGCGCTTTGGCTTCAAGACACAACTGATCTTTACCATAGCCACCGACAAGTCCAGGATCGGTGGACCCAAACAAAATAACGTTGGGACGATCTAATGCAGCGGCCATGTGAGACAAGCCTGTATCCACTGACACACAGCCAGCTGCGCCAGCCAATACCGTAGTAACCTCTGCCAGATTCAGCTTTGGCAGCACCTCAACAGCATCATTTTTCTGCGCTAAACGGTCAGCCCTATCTCTCTCCTCTGGGTTTCCCCAGGGTAGCTTGATCTTCCAGCCTTCTGCCGTCGCAGTCTTAATCAACTCCAGCCAATACTCTTCCGGCCAGTGTTTATCAAAGCGCGTGGTGCTATGTAGAAATACCAGATAATCCGAGGGAGCAGCCTGTTCATCTACAAAATGGCTACGAATTGCAAAATCACCACGGCCATCGAGCTCATAGCCCAACGCCTGAGCGAACAGTTGCCGGGTTCGTTCTACAGCGTGCTGGTTTCTATCGACGTGAAATTTCCGGTTATAGAACCTTGCTGCAAAAGGTTCTCGTGCCGACTGTTTATCATAGCCACAACGAATACCTCGAGCATTCCGAGCAACCAGTACTGCACTTTTTAATAGCCCCTGAGCATCAATGATTAGATCATAGTCTGATTCAGCCAGAGCTGAGCGATACGCTTTCCATTCAGCACGGGTTTCATTGCTGAATATATTTTTACGCCAACGACGAATTGCAATCGGGATAACCCGTTCAACAGCAAAGTGCCATGTTGGGATCTCTGCAAACCCCTCTTCCACAACCCAGTCAAAACTAATGCCCGGAATAGCCTTTGCCGCATCGGTCAGCGCCGGCAAGGTATGAATAACATCCCCCATGGATGAGGTTTTAACGATCAGAACTTTCAAGGGGATTCCTATCTTTGCCAGAGGGATATTAACTAAGGCCGCAGTATAACATTTCTGTTTTACACTTCATCACTGACCCGCCACAATAAAATGAGGATTTTCTTAACGCTTATCAAGCTTTAATCACTGCTGCGGATTCCCTTTTCAGCCAGAGCTGATTACAATCACTGGCCTATAAAAAAACGCTGAATCACGCTGCGTAATAATAAAATATACAACTTTATACGTTTTCGAGGTAATCAATGGCAGCATTTGGAACTGTGTTCATGCCTGAAATGGCAATCTCCTGGTTTGATGGCACTCGCTGGAGTGAGGCTGAGGTAGTCAACAGCGATAGCCTGCAATTGCATCCAGGAGCACATGTACTGCACTATTCCAGCACCTGCTTTGAGGGCTTGAAAGCATTTCGTCATGAGGATGGCTCGGTCAATATTTTCCGGATGGACCGAAATATTGACCGTTTCACCCAGAGTAGCGAGCTACTGGCACTGCCAGAGATCAACAAAGCGGCCACCGGCAAGATGATTCTCGATATCGTTACCCGCTTTAAGGCTGACGTTCCTGAGCCTCCAGGCTCTATGTATATCCGCCCAACTCACTTTGGCACTGAGCCAGCCATTGGTAAGGCCGCATCTCCCTCGGTGACATCCTGCCAATATATATTGCTATCCCCTGTAGGTGACTACTTCTCCGGCGGCGGCGCTCCGCTGCGCTTATTGCTTGAAGAAAATGGCGCTCGCTGTGCTGCACATATGGGCATGATCAAAAGTGGGGGTAACTACGCCAGTGCTCTGCAGCCCATCATGAAAGCTAAACGGGAGCTCAACGCCGATCAGGTTCTCTTTTGCCCAGACGGCGATGTACAGGAAACAGGCGCAGCCAACTTCCTACTGATCGATGGCAACGAAGTCATCACTAAAGCCTTGGATGAAAGCTTCCTGCACGGGGTAACCCGCGACTCAATACTGACCATCGCCCGAGACCTGGGTATGGATGTTCAGGAACGTCAGCTTACTATTGAAGAGTTATTAGAACGAGCGGCTAAGCCCGGTTGTGAAGCGGCTCTTTCGGGCACGGCAGCGGTACTCACACCGGTAGGTACTCTGATCCATAACGGAAAAGAATACCCTGTTGGTAACGGTGAGACAGGC
>JAIBDA010000043.1 GCA_024679635.1 Amphritea sp.
ATTTCTTACTGGCCGCCGCAGCGATTGGTGCGTTGTGTAAGAAGAATGCTTCTATTTCGGGTGCCGAAGTGGGTTGTCAGGGAGAAGTGGGTTCAGCCTGTGCAATGGCGGCGGCCGGCTTGTGTGAAGTGTTGGGTGGTACGCCTGAACAGGTGGAAAATGCCGCTGAAATTGGCCTCGAGCATAACCTGGGGCTGACCTGTGACCCTGTGGGTGGACTGGTTCAGGTGCCGTGTATTGGGCGTAATGCGATTGGTGCGGTGAAGGCTATCAACGCCACACAGATGGCGCTACGGGGGGATGGAGATCATTTCATCTCGCTGGATAAAGTGATCAAGACTATGTCTGATACCGGCCGGGATATGCATGATAAATATAAAGAAACCTCCCGTGGAGGTCTGGCGGTTAACGCGATTGAATGTTGATCAGAGTAGTCGTACAGATCCGCGTGAATCCAACAAAACACTGTTGTTTGAAGGGCAATGGTATTTAGTGAATTTAGCTATTGCGTACTTAATATAGCGGATCAGTTTTTAGCATATGAGCTTGAGTAGAGGGTGGCATAGCAGACCCCATTGAGCGTGTGTATTTAATGAATGAAGTTAATGCAGGACAAATAAGTAAGTAAGGGTCTGATGACTACATTCTTAGGGCAAATTTAGAGGGAAGCGTAAGCTTCCCTTTTTTTGTCTAGTGTTTTTTATAGTTGGTTTTTTAAGTATGTATCTATCCTTCGACACAGACAAGAACGACCAAAAAAACAGCATATTCATCTTGTGCAAGCCTCTAGATTAATCTTCTTTTTGAACTGATTCATGGCTCTGACTATTGTTATTGCTAATGCATTTGTATTGTTAATGATTGCATTAAAACTATTGATTTCTGTTATGTCTTGGTAGCGGCTAATCTTATTTTCAGCAGCTAATTAGTTTGCTTTTGTAACGCCCAGACCAGCAATAGTGCATTAGGTCGGGTTACAAAAATTACAAAAATAAGAGGATTTCAAATATGCAGATGCCACACACTTTGTCGATCCCGAATGGTGAAAAGGTGCAGCCTACGTTTTCTAAAGAGGAGCTGGGTGCTCGTCTGGCTAAGCTACGGCGCTATATGGCTGAAAATGACCTGCAGGCCGTGTTGTTTACTTCTTACCACAACATCAATTACTACAGCGATTTCGTTTACTGCCGTTTTGGTCGTGATTATGGACTTGTGGTTACTCAGGATACTTACACAACCGTTACGGCGAACATCGACGGCGGACAGCCATACCGTCGTAATCAACTGGGCGATAACGTTGTTTACACCGACTGGCAGAAAGATAACTTCTTCTACGCGCTGAAAAATCTGGTTAAAGATGGCAGCAAGATCGGTGTTGAATACGATCATATGCCACTGCAAAACCTGGAAAAAATGAAAGCCGCATTCCCATCGTCTGATTTTTCCGATATCGGTGTACCGACTATGAAGATGCGGATGATCAAGTCAGATGAAGAGATTGCTGTTATTAAAAACGGCGCCCGGGTTGCTGATATCGGTGGTGCGGCTATTCGTGACGCGATCGCGGTCGGAGTACCTGAGTATGAGGTTGCTTTAGCGGGGGTACAGGCAATGGTACGTGCGATCGCTGATATTTATCCTCAGGGTGAATTGATGGATACCTGGGTCTGGTTCCAGTCGGGTATTAATACCGATGGTGCGCATAACCCGGTTACCAGTCGTAAAGTTGAAGCAGGCGATATTCTTAGCCTGAATACCTTCCCGATGATTGCCGGTTACTACACTGCTCTGGAACGTACCTTGTTCAGTGAGTTTGCATCTGATCGTCACCTGGAACTGTGGGAAATCAACTGTAAAGTGCATCGTCGTGGTCTGGAGTTGATCCGTCCGGGTGCCCGTTGCAGCGATATCGCTGCCGAGCTGAACGAAATATTCTTGCAGCATGATGTGTTGCAATACCGCACCTTCGGTTACGGCCATTCCTTCGGCACATTGAGCCACTACTACGGCCGTGAAGCAGGTCTGGAGTTACGTGAAGATGTCGACACAATCATTGAGCCGGGCATGGTGGTCTCGATGGAACCGATGCTGATGTTACCTGAAGGCATGGCCGGTGCCGGTGGTTACCGTGAGCACGACATTCTTGTCGTGAGTGAGGACAGTGTTGAAAACATAACAAAGTTCCCATTTGGTCCGGAGCACAACATCGTTAAGTCCTGATAACTGATTCAGTTAACTGTCCCTTTGAGCAATTTTGTTGTTTAAGGGGGCAGATAGACCTGCGCTTGTCAGCACAATGGAGACAGGGGCGGGGGATACCCTGCTGTTATGGCAGACAATGCAAGATCCTGTTCCACTAATAAAAATAATAGAGGTGGTCAAATGACCCGATTTAGCAAAAAGTTTACTGGGGTGCTCGCAGCAGCAGCCCTCTCCGCAAGTGCGTTAACTGCAACACTGCCGGCTCAGGTTCAGGCAGCTGAGAATGGCCATATTCTGGCCCATGTAATGCCAACCGATCATATCTTTAACAGTGTATCTGAACAGTTCATCAGCAAGCTGGATGAGTTGTCTGGCGGTACTGTCAATATTGAATATCATCCGGGTGGTGATCTGGGCGACTGGTCGACTATTACTGAACAGGTAATGCAGGGCGCTTTGCCTATGACAATGGCCTGGTCTAATTCTGAGCTGGATCCGCGCCTTGATATTGCCAATCTGGGATATGTCGCTGATGACTGGCCAAGTGCGACAAAAGTGTATGGTCCGGGTAGTCAGATGGATAAGCTATTCGCTGAGATTTATGACGGCCTGAATGTTGAACTGCTGGGCACGTTGCCGACCGATTTTACCGGTTACGTGGTACGTAAAGGTGTTGATGTTCCGGTGAAAATTCCTCAGGACGCCAAGGGCTTTAAGATTCGTGTGCCTAACTATCCTATGGCGATCGATCGTTATAGTGCCTTGGGCTTCTCTGTAGTGCCTATGGCATTTTCTGAAGTACATACCGCACTTCAAACTGGCGCGATCGATGGTCGTGCATTTTCTCCACCGTATGAAGTATTAATGTTCAAAGATGTTCTGCGTGCTTATGTTTATACCCGTGAATCTTTTGAGCCAACTTTCTGGATCGCAAGTAAGAGCTGGTTGGCAGGTTTAAGTGATCAGGAGCGTGTATGGGTACGGGAAGCCGCTGACTATGCGACAGGCTGGGCCTGGGATAATGCTGAAGAGTTCAGCCAGGGTTGGTTGGATAAAATTCAGGCTGCAGGTATTGAAGTACTGGAGCAGGATCCTGCTCAGGCTGCTGCATACAAGCAGACTGTAATGAAAGTTGAGTGGCCGATTATGGAAGGCCTGTTGGGTAAAGAGATCATGTCTGATCTTAAACAAACTGCTGGTCTGTAATAGCCCTGGCTAGTTCTAAAGAGCCTGCGAACTGCACTTTCAGGCTCTTTTTGTAAGAACACTCAACGGGAGTTTTATTATGAGTATCGAGTATACCCATCCGGATGAAATGATCGGACCGGCTTACGTTAAAGCTGTACCGGGGGACGCTAAAGCCAGACAAAACTTGTTTTATCGGGTTGAAGCCCGGTTAGCTCAAGTGATCGCCATAGCAATGGTTATCGCAACCATTGCGCTGGGTTTGCTGATGGCTGCTCAGGTCGTGATGCGCTATGGGCTTGAATCGCCTTTTCTGGGCATTGAAGAGCTGGCACCGATGCTGGCGCTATGGGCTTATTTTCTGGGTATGATCTACGCGACCCGGGATCAGGACCATATTTCCGGGGGCATTATCGCCCTGATTTTTAAGAACCGCACGTTGATTCAGGTAATCCGCCTGGCGGGCTCTTTTGCCTGTTTGTTAGCCGTGTGTGTGTTTGGTTACTTTGCGCTGAAGTTTGCTCAGTTCAATCTGGACTTAAACCGTAAAAGTATCTATATGCGTTGGCCTAAATACCTGTGGGATTTCAGCATGGTAACGGGTTTTGCGCTGATGGCTTTCTATTACTGTTTGCAGATTGTTGCGGAAGTGCGTGATCTGAAAAATGGCCCGGATAAAGATTTATAGGCTAATTGGTGAGTGACATAACAGGTCATTAACCCTGTGAATTTAAAATATTAACTCAGGACATTAACTCAAACCATGAGTTTTGAAAACGGTTCTGAGTATCAGCCCTGAACAGGGCTAAGCAAAACAATAAAAATAAGGTGTGGTCATGACAATATTCTTCCTGACTATTGCGATTGTCGTTCTGCTACTGTTACTTGAAGTACCAGTAGGTTTTTCTTTCGGCCTGGGAGCGCTGTTTTATGGCGTTCTTTCAGGTACCGACATCTCGTTCCATGCCGGCTATGGTTATTCTCAGATCGGTGCATTCTCCTTGTTAGCGCTACCGCTGTTTGTTCAGGCAGGCACTCTGATGGGGACAGGGGGTATATCTGAACGTCTACTGGATTTTGTTAACGCATTTGTAGGTCGTACCAAAGGCGGCTTGGGTGCGGTAACCGTATTGAGCTGTGCCATGTTCGGTGCGATCTCTGGTAGTGCTTCAGCGGCTATTGCTGCAATCGGAAAAATTATGGTTCCGAGGATGATCAGGGAAGGTTATCCAGAGGGGCATGCTACAGCACTGGTTGCCGTATCTTCGGTTCTGGCACTGATGATTCCACCCAGTATTCCGATGATTGTATTTGCGATAGCGACTCGCCAATCGGTTGCCAAAGTTTTTCTGGCGACGATGTTGCCGGGTATTCTGTTGGCATTGGTGTATTGTGCGCTGAACTTCTGGTTTCTCCGTAAGAACACCACCATTAAAGTATCTCCAAAGCTACCTATGCGTGAAGTAGGTAGTGAAATCTGGAATGCAGGTAAACGTGCTACCTTGGCAATAATTATGCCGTTCATTATTCTGGGCGGAATATACAGTGGTGTAGCAACACCGACGGAAGCGGGAGCTGTTGCGCTGGTATACACACTTTTTGTCGGCTTTGTTATCTACCGGACTATGACTATCAGAAACCTGTTTGAATCGAGTAAAGATGCGGCGATTCTGACCGGTTCGGTGATCATGGTTTTATTCTTCCTGTTTATTCTTAGCCGGGGAATGATCCTGGCGCAAATACCCAATCAGTTTGCCGAACTGCTATTGAGCATATCGGATAATAAAATTGTTCTGCTGCTTATTATCAATCTGCTGTTATTACTAATGGGAATGATTGTTGATGATGTATCCGGTGGCGTATTAGCGGCAATTATTCTGATGCCGGTAGTACAAAAAATTGGCATAGACCCTATCCATTTTGCTGCCATTGTTGGTACTAACCTGGGATTGGGTAATATTTCGCCGCCTTGTGCTCCTCTCTTGTATATGGCTGGGGGAGTCACCAAATTATCACTGGATAAATATATCGGTCCGACCATGAAGTTCCTGTTACTTGGGCATCTGCCTATGGTGTTTATTGTGACTTTCATACCGGAACTGAGTCTGTGGCTACCAAGTTTGTTGGACTAGCTCTCAGGGCTCTAAGTTCTAAGTTCTGAATATTGTTTTATCGCTATGACGGATATCAGGAAAGCCTCGTATTCGTTACTTTTTAACCCTCGCAGCACTTTATTAACTGGCTGCGTAAATTCTCAGGAGTTTGGCTATGGCGACCTGGTTATTAACAGTGATGGGTAATGATCAGCCTGATCAATTAAGGAAATTTTGTGAAACGATTGCGATGATGGAAGGTGTGTTTCTTGATAGTCAGCAAGCGATTATGGAGGGCCGGGTAGTAGCTTTTTATAAAGTTTGTTTGCCTGATACTCATATTCCATTTGCAAGAAAAATATTTGCTGAGTTTGCTTTGAAAGGTGTTGAGGTTATTGCTATTGATGATCTGGATGAATCCTCTGATTATAAAAGCTCTGAGCAATTCTGTGGGTATCTGGTATTGGCTCTCAAAGGCCAGTATCGATTCGGTATAGACCATGATATCCGCATGATTCTAGAGTGCCACGGTGCAGAGACTGAGCAGTTAAATCAGCAATATCTGGGGCATTCATTAGTGGGAGAACAGCAATTTAGTGCTCGTATTCGTGCCAGAATGTCTCGTTCGCTATCCGAGCCTGATCTATTGCAGGCGCTGCATAGACTATCTCCCGAGTTGAGTATTCGACTCAGTGTGATCGAACCCACTAATGCACTTGCCTGCTAAAGGTATTAAGTGAATGGCTGAGTTGGCGATACTCTGCGCTGCATACTCCATGAGCCTGTTCTATCGAGGCATGTTGGCGGTAATAGCGCCAGAACTTACCGCTGAGTTATTACTGGATGAGAGTCGTTTAGGGTTACTGGCATCGGCATTTTTTATCAGCTTTGCTATTGCACAAATCCCCTGTGGTATTGCACTAGACAAATTTGGTGGTCGACTGACTATTGCCACGTTCTTGTTAGCTGCTGTGCTGGGAACTCTGTTGTTCAGTGTTGCAGATAGTTACTACCCGGCGCTGTTAGCTCAGGCCCTAATAGGGGTTGGTTGTGCGCCAGTGTTTACCGGCACAATGCTATTTATCGGGCGTAGCTTTGAACCATTAAGGTTTGCTTATATCACGGCTCTGGTGATCTCTATCGGTAGTGTGGGTGATCTGCTGGGCACAACACCGTTGGCGTTGCTGGCGCAAACGATTGGTTGGCGTGGATCACTGCAATTAATCGCTCTGGTGACAGGCCTGGTTGCACTACTGTGTTTCTTTAGTTTGGGGTCTGATAAACCTTCAAATAGCGATGAAACGCTGGCAGGGATGTTAATGGGGATGGCTAGTATTCTTAAGGTCCGATCGCTGTGGTTATTGCTGCCAATGTTTCTTGCTAGTTATGCCGTCTTGATGGCGATTCGGGGTGTTTGGAGTGGCCCTTATTTAGCCGATTTGTACCATTCAGATCCTGCTGAGCGGGGGTTGGTTCTGATGGCGATGTCTGTTGCAATGGCAATGGGGACTTTCATGCTGGGTTGGCTTGATCGTCGATTTGATTCTACCAAGCAGGTAGTTCTGTTCAGCGCGATACTGGCTGTCGTTCCTTTTGTTGCCTTGGCAATTTTTCCCGAGACCAGTGTCTTGTTTGCGATGTGGGCTTTTGTATTTATCGGCTTGTTTGGTTTTAACTATCCGTTGTTGATGTCTCATTCCAGGACATTTCTTGCATCGGAGTATCTGGGACGGGGGATGGCTGTACTGACGGCGGTGAGTATTACAGGTGTTGCTCTGGTACAAGCAGTAAGCGGCTGGTTGGTGGGCTGGGCAGCGGCTGCGCAGCTTTCTCTGCCTGAACAATACCGACTGTTATTTATAATGTTGGCGCTAATGCTATCGCTGGCAACGCTGATCTATAGTTTTAGCTGTCGGGAAGGAGATAAAGATCAACCTTCGCAACGGGTATTAGCGGGCAGAAAGGAATGCCTCGCCGGTCGTTGAAGGTATTTTAAGCGATGCGGGATAATCCTGACTTTGTTTCAGTCCGCGGCGCAGAAAGTCCAGTAACAGAGTCGCTGCAGGTGACAGACTATTTTGATCGTAATTGAAGCCTATAGTGACTTTTCCTAATTCAGGCAGATTGTTATAGCTCTGTTCAGCCTGAAATATTTCTGGAATGGTATTGAGAACCAGCGCACTTATTCCTAATCCGGCTTTGATTGCTGACTGAATGCCCAGCAGGCTGGAAGAGCAATAGAGTACTCGCCAGGGTATACCCGCTTCGTTCAGAGCATCGGTAATATGTTTTCGATAGATACAACCCTGGGGGTAAAGCACTAGTGGCACTGGCTGACTTCGGTTCAGATTAAAGCCTGGATCAGCAATCCAGGATAGTGTTTCGACTATATAGTCATCATCGGCAAAATCATGTTGCGGGTATTCATCCATCGACATAACCATGTCGTAGGAGCCTTTCATATAACCATCACGAAGATTGATACTGACGTCTGAAGTTACATCCAGTGTCACATCGGGGTAAGCTCGGGAAAACTTGGAGAGTAATACCGGTAGAAAAGAGACCTCGAAATCATTGGGTGTACCTAAGCGGACACTACCGGTGACTGAGGGAGTCGAGAGTTGGGATACCACCGCATCATTCATATCAAGAATTTTTCGTGCTGATTCATACAGCATCCGCCCCTCTTCAGTTAACTTTAGCCCTCCCACACGGTTAAAAAGTTGGATATCCAGCAATTCTTCTAACCGTTTTACCTGTAGGCTGATCGCAGGTTGTGAGCGACCTAACAGTTCACCTGCCTGAGTGAATCCTCCCAGATCATTGATGGTAGTAAAGGTACGTAGCAGATCCATTGGAAGGTTTTTCATAGCGACTGACCGTGGTTTTATTATTACTTCAGTGTTCATTCTGAAAATACTCCTTAGTCATAAGTAATGCAAATGGTGTCATTAAAACTATTGCCTAGACTAATGGAGCCCAAGTTTCTAGCATTCTACTAACTGTGCTTGATTGTGATGTTTAACACCTTCACCTTCAGTATTCATACTTAGAACAACTGCACGGAACTGATCAGGAGAATAATAACAATGCTTAAGCATATTGATCATACCTATGACGCACGAAAAGTTTTGCCCGATCACGTCAAACCGGTGCAACTGGATAATAAAAGGCATTTCAGTCAGCTGTTACGTGAGACTAACCGGGCTTTTTTACCCGGCTGTGGGTCCGCGATAAGTATAAAACGGGTTGGTTTTATACTACCGGAACATTTTTCAATGATGTCATTCACCGCAGCGGTGGATGCCTTGGTTACTGCAAACTTGGTACATAGTAATCCTCTGTTTAATTTCTCGACTTATGGCATTAAAGGTATAAAGGTCAGAAGTGATCTGGGTATTGAGATCTCAACCGATGGCTTTATGGCTGAGATAACACCGCAGCTTCTGAAAGAATTTGATCTGCTTATTGTTTGTGGCGGATATCGCTGTTGCATGGCTGAAAACAAGGAGTTGAGTGCGGTACTGAAAGCGGCGGCGCAGACTGATACTATTTTTGCAGGTATCTGGAACGGTGTAATACCTTTGGCTTATGCGGGTCTGATGGATGGTGTGCGCTGTGCTCTGCACCCCGATAACCATGCTTTTATGCGCGAACGCTTTCAGAAAGTTGCTGTGACCGGAAATACGTTGGAGATTGAATCACAAATTGTCACTAGCGCCGGGCCTGCCAGTGCTCTGGAGATGATGCTGCAGTTGATTGACCGTTTACAGGGGAGAGGTATTATGCGGGCGATCAGAGAGATTCTCAGCTGTGATCAGGTTGCTGAACAAGGTAGCAATAAGCTGATCGGCATTACTGATAATCCAGCTATGCCGCAAAACCTACAGGATATTATTCAACTGATGAGTGCCAATATTGAAGATCCGTTAGGCATTGATGATCTGGTGGCTTGTATGGGGATCTCTCGGCGTCAGATTGAACGGTTGTTTCAAAATCACCTGGACACCTCACCAGGACGTTATTACTTAGAACTTAGAGTTACCCATGCTCGCCGGTTGTTACTGCAAAGTAATGCTTCAGTGACAGATATTGCACTGGCCTGCGGTTTTGTCACATCGAGTCATTTCAGTAACTGTTTTAAAGATTACTTTGGTTTATCTCCCAGTCTAGTGAGGGAAAAGTACCGAAATAGCTTTAGGTGAGCATATTGAACCCTTATATCGTTAAGAATATGGAACTACACTTTAGTTAATATGACGTGCCTTGCTGATGCGGCGACAGCCACTAACCACTAGATAGCTTGTATACGAAACTACTTCAGTTCAAAGCCTTAACCTGTGCCTGTTCACGTGCATGGCTGGGTGAAACGCCGAAGTAGTCTTTATAGCAGTTACTAAAGTGACTGGTGCTGACAAAACCGCTGGCCAGTGCGATATTGGTAATCGACTCATTGCTTTGTAGTAGCAAGCGGCGGGCGTGG
>JAIBDA010000143.1 GCA_024679635.1 Amphritea sp.
AATTTCGCATCAATCTTCAATCCCAGAAAGATGCCTGCCATCATAGAGACTACAGTCACAAAGCCTGAAGGAGAAAGCGCAGGCAGGGCTAGCAGTAGCTGCGAGTCATTGCCTCCCATTGCCAGAGCAGCACCCAGCCCCATCAAAACACCCGCCAGCAAATGTATCAACCAAACGTTCCAGCCTGGGGAACTGAGGTCAAACTGTTTGATCCGCCAGGCCGCGAGAATCATACCGCCGAGCAAAGCAAGTAACAGAAAATATCTTGGCGATCGCGGCCATCGTGTACTCTCGCCGTGCAAAGCCGCAGCGCTCAAATCATTAAGCAGACCGCTAGGCGTCCAGCCGGGCTCATACAAGAAAAGAAAACTCGCCAGCAAACCGATTCCCATCATGCCAAGCCAGAGCGTTTTACGTAATCTGTCCCCCAGCAACGCCCAGACAGTGATCGCTACAGACAGGATAGCGAGAGCTGCATAAGTAGGTATTGATGGCGCTTGTAGCTCAGTGACAGCTGTATCTAACTCTAAATTTGCCAACGCACACCAGCCAATAACCCATCCAGCCAGGGTAGCCAACATCTGTAAATTGCCACGTGATAGTTTACTCAGCGTCGAGACTCCACAACCCTGATTAAAGGCGGTACCCAAACCAAACAGCAGCCCACCCAGGGCAAACCAGCCGTTGGCCTCATATACCTTAAATGGAGGGGCGCTGCCCATAGAGAGAGCAGTAGAAGCAGCTACCCAAGCCCAAACGCCTGACAGAAGAATCGCCAGCATGAACATCGGATTACCCCCTAGCCACTCTTTTATACCCCGCACCATGCACAGACCGGTACTTTGAGCCAAGTAGCCTAACAGAACAGCAAACATCATAGCGCCAAGGAAGAAAACCATTATATTTCACCTTTGTAGGCTTTTAACCATAATAGCCGAGCCTGATTTTTAACTGAAAAAGGAACCTTAAAGTCAGTATAGGCATACAAACCAGCCAAATAACCCTACTAACTCTGCGTCTAAAGGATACTTTATCCTCTGATTAAATCCTGTAATGTCTAAAATTCACACGAAGTACAGTGGGTAAGTTTCTGATGAGTGACTGGCCTTTCTTAATACAGACATACCGCAAAGATAACGGGCTAAAGCAAGACGCGCTGGCCTATCTTCTGAGTGTCGACCAAACCACTATCTCGCGCTGGGAGCGGGGTAAAGATACGCCGTCACTGGCTATTCAAAAACGCTTACGCGACCTCTTTCTAACCAAAGAAGACAGTGCCTTAGTTGCAGCCACTCGGATGGTTCGCTCTGCGTTTGGCCGGGCAACCATCACCATACCCGGCACCAAAATAATCGAAGTATCAGACGGTTACGCTGAGCGTTTTCGGTCCAGTCGTACCGATATGAAAGGCGCCCTGATGCGGCACTTTGTCGGTGACAACTTTTACGAAAGATACATGGTGCCCGTGGGGGATATAGGAATCTACAGCGGGGAAATTGCCCGTGTCGAATATGTGGCCCCAATAACCTTAGATGATGGTTCTGCCAGCTATAGCCAATCGTCCGTGGTGCCGGTTTTTAGCTCCGGTGCGGTCTATACGGTGTCACAAAGCCAGTTTGTAAACGAAGCCTATTTTCGAAGCCATCCCCGCATACAAATATATCGCTTTGATGAACTGATTGATTAGGAGTTTAATTACATGACTACCTCAACCCTCTGTACAAACAGACTATTAACGGCCGTTCTGTGTAGTGTTTTGGCTGTCTGGGTACTCACACCTGCTTTTATTCAGCTCGGCGAAAACATGATTCAAGCAAGCGAACAGCTGATTCAGAACGCAAAAAAAAGCCCTCAGGTCCACGTGCAACCCTCTCTCTGCATGACATCTGCTAACTAGTTCTGTGCTGGCGGTATCACTGAGCATGTGATCCCACCTAAAAACACCTGTGAAGTTTGTTGTTTGAAATAAAGCACTGCTGAAAAATAAAGTTCTCAATCTGCTTTATTATAGGAGCGCTGAAATGAAAACAATTACAAAACATTTATGCCTAATAGCCGCAACATTACTCTGGGTTCAAACGGCACAGGCAGCTAATAAGCTCACCCGCTTGGCGGATAATGTCTATGCCTTTATAGGCACTGAAGACTACTCGGCCAATAACAGTTTTGGGGCCAATGCCGGTGTTATTATTGGTGACAACTCGGTTCTGGTCATCGATACGCAGATATCTTCGCAACGGGCGCAGGAATTTATTCAGGCGATTCGCGAAGTCACTGACAAACCAGTTCGCTATGTTTTAAATACCCACTTCCATTCGGATCACTCCTTTGGCAATGCTGACTTTTCAACACTGGGCGCGACCATAATCTCTCATCAAATGGCCGATGTTTATATGAAGAAATGGTCGCAAAAAATTCTGGATAATGGCTGGACAGGCCTCACCGCCGACCAAGCGCAAGGAACCCGTATTGTTTATCCTGATATGACGTTCCAAGACAAGTTAGTGATCGATTTAGGCGGCATTAAACCCGAAATTGTTTTCCACACCCACTCACATACTCAAGGGAGCGCCTTTGTCCATTTACCGGAACAGAAAATCGTCTTTGCCGGTGATGTTTTATTCAATGACTACCACCCTAATATGGGCGCCTCCGACGTGGCCGGCTGGGTTAAAACCCTTGATCTGATAAGTTCGTTGAACGCCAATACAATCGTACCTGGCCATGGAGAGCTCTCCGTAAACCAAGACCTGACTGACTTACGTAGCTACCTGCTATTTTTTGATGAAAAAGCGAAGCAGTTTGCTGAAGTATCAGATGACCGAAAAGAGGTGCAGCTAAAACTTCTAAAGGTATTGCCCCATCGGGCCCATGGTGAGAGTGCTATAAACTCCAGTCTGAAGTGGAAATATATGCGCAAACCTGCACCCGTAAGCAATACCAAAAAATAATGCAGTCAGCCAAATCAAACTCTTCGGCATCCACCGCAGAAATACAGTAAAATGCCCACTTTACTATAACTAAGTAACTTTAAGAGCGGTTTAACCCCCGCTCTTTTTTCGGGCTTTTATCAGATGATACGTGTTTCAAATATTAAACTGCCGCTGGACCATGAC
>JAIBDA010000035.1 GCA_024679635.1 Amphritea sp.
CAGCCGGCCAGCCGAGATTAAGATGTCGCTCGTTGAGGGACCGTTCTCCAGCTTGTCAGGAGTGTGGACTTTCAAGGCCCTGAGTGATGAGGCCTGCAAGGTGAGTTTAAGCCTGCAGTTTGATTTTTCGGGCAAGCTAGCCAACTTTGCCTTGAATAAAGTGTTTAATCAGATAGCGGCGACCATGGTCGATTCTTTTGTCAGCCGTGCCGATAAGATTTACGGTTGAATGAAATCGTTAGCAGAGAGTGAAGTATGATAACTGTTGAAGTAGCTTATGCTATGCCCCACGAACAGAAAATCATCAGCCTGCAGGTGGCGGAAGATTGCTCTGTGTATGAAGCGGTTATTCAGTCGAAGATAGTCGAGCTGTTTCCGCAGATCGACATCGAGAATGACGCGATGGGAATCTTTGGCAAGGCTATTCGCAAGCCTAAAGAAGCCATTATAAAAGCGGGGCAGCGGGTAGAAATTTATCGTCCACTTATTGCCGATCCGAAAGAGGCGCGTGCCAAGCGGGCGGCGAAAGCCAAAGCGCAGAAAGATGCTGCAGAAAAATAGACATTATAGAATGTCGTGAAAGGAAAGGAGGATAAGTAACGGGCTGTTACTTATCCCCTAAGTACTTACTACTATAAAGACGCTTTTATTGAGCTGCTGGGCGGTAGTCACCGGACAGGCGTTCAAGTTTTCCGGCGTCATTGAACTTCAGGGAGACAATTTCCTGAGTGATCGTGCCATCGCCTTTTTTCAGGCGATACAGATAATCCCAACGGTTTTTGTTGAAGGTATCTGTAATCAGGGGCGTACCCATAACATAACGCACCTGGTTGTGGGTCATGCCGGGACGTAGTTGGTCGATCATCTCCTGGGTGATAATGTTTCCCTGAGGGACATCAATCTTGTAAACCCCGGGAAATTCTGCGCATCCGGCAAGTAAAATAACGGTAATAAACGTAATAAGAATTTTTTGCATCAGTTAATGACTTCCACTTTCGTGCATAAAATCAGATAATTGAGTCCGCAAGTCTATCATTCGTAGCGGCAAACATCATAGAGAAAGATTATGGCACTTGAAAATCAAGAATTAAGAAACGCTGGCCTGAAGGTTACCCTGCCTCGGGTGAAAATTTATCAGATTCTTGAAAAAGCTGGTGAAGGCGATCATTTCAGTGCTGAAGATATCTATAAGCTTTTGCTGGAACACAATGAAGACGTCGGTCTGGCAACGGTATACCGGGTGTTAACCCAGTTTGAAACGGCAGGTCTGGTATCGCGGCATCACTTTGAGGGCGGTCACTCTGTCTTTGAACTGACCCAGGATGAGCAGCATGATCACATTGTGTGTGTGAAGTGCGGCAAGGTACGGGAGTTCAGTGACCCTGCTTTGAAAGACCGGCAGGATGTTATTGCTCAGGAACTGGGCTTTAAAATTACTGACCGGACGCTCTATCTTTATGGTGAATGCGCTGATGGTTGCAGCCCTAAGGTATAAGCTTTAAGCATCGCGACGAACATAAAAAAGCCGGCGGATGCCGGTTTTTTTATGTCTGGGTATTAGGCTTGAGTGTGAATGTCAGCCAGCTATCACTGACTGATCAGTTTGTTGCGTCTGCCAGCCCCAGCATCTCCCGAGCATGATCCAGTGAGGTTTCTGTCACATCGATGCCCCCTAACATGCGTGCCACTTCCCCCACCCGTTGATCTATTTTTAGCCGATCGATGCGAGTGATTGTTTTGTTTTTCACGGTTTGCTTACTGACGAACAGATGTTGATGGCCCTGAGACGCCACTTGCGGCTGGTGGGTGACCACTAGAATCTGATTGTTCTCACCTAACTGTCGCAGTAATTTACCGACGACTTCAGCGATAGCGCCACCAATACCTACATCGACCTCATCAAAGATCAGCGTCGGGGTACTGGAAGTTTGTGCGGTGATGACCTGGATAGCCAGAGATACCCGCGACAGCTCGCCGCCTGAAGCAACTTTGTTTAATGGTCTGGGAGGCTGCCCTGCGTTAGTGGAAATGAGAAATTCAACTTCCTCAAGGCCATGAGCGCTGAGGTGGTCTTTTGCATAAGGCGTGAGGTTGACGGTGAGTTTAGCTGCTTCCATTCCTAAACTGTGTAACTGCTTGTCTACATCTGAGCTGAGTGCTTTAGCGGCTTTAATACGTACTTTGCTGAGTTTTTCTGCACTGCTTAGAAACGTTTTCCGTGCTTCTTCGGTTTCTTGATGCAGTTCTTCCAATGCCTGGTCTGAAAGATTAAGGCTTTCCAGCTCAGAGTGAATATCCTGATGGAACCTGGGCAGCTGCTCAGCGGGAATGCGGTGTTTGCGCGCCAGATCGAAAATAGCGCTGAGACGCGCCTCTACAGTCGCTTGCCGCCCTGGGTTTAGCTCAACCCGGTCCATATAGTGACTGATTTCCTGCGCCGCTTCTTCAATCTGAATGTGGGCGCTGTTGAGCATCTCGACAGTTTGGGTAATAGAGGGTGAGGTGCCCTTTATGTTTTCGAGCAGGTGCTGACACTGATTCAGCAGGCTAAGACAGTTGACGGCTTCATCTTCACTGGTCAGTTGCAGTATCTGTTGGCCGGACTGAAGTATCTCGCCGGCATTGGCCAGAGTACTTTGCTCTATCACCATGGCCTCAAACTCACCCTCTTGTAAGGCCAGTTGTTCCAGCTCTTCTGCCTGATAGCTCAGCAGCTGTAGACGGGCGGTTTGTTCTTCGCTTTGAGCGGAGAGCTGCTGCAGGCGTTTGTTAAGGGTGTTCCAGTTACGAAACAGCTGGCGAGTCTGGTTGGCCAGATCGGCTTTGCCGGAATAAGCGTCTAACAGATAGCGATGATGATCTTTTTTCAGCAGGCGCTGATGTTCATGCTGCCCGTGGATCTCGATCAGGTATTCACCCAGCTCTTTGACTTTATTGATCGGGCAGGGGCTACCATTGATATAGCTACGGGAACGACCTTCGCTGGTAATGACGCGGCGGAGGATGCATTCATCATCATCCATATCCTGAAGTTGCAGCCATTTTTTCGCGCTGGGGATATTGGCAATATCAAAGCTGGCGATTATTTCTGCGCGCTCTGCGCCTTTGCGCACCGAGCCCATATCTGCCCGATCACCCAGGGTTAGCCCCAGGGCATCCAGCATAATTGATTTACCGGCACCGGTTTCACCACTGACAACGGTCATGCCGGCGTCCAGTTCCAGGTCAAGTTCTTCGACAATAGCGTAATTGCGAATATTGAGTTGAGTCAGCATAACGTTTTATCTGTGTTTTTATACAGTGTTTTAGTTATATGCCAATAATTATGGATGCGCAATGAATAACTACTCAGTCTGGTTAAAAAAAACTCAGAAAAACCACTTGAATCCAGTTGTCTTAGCCCCATATACAAGCTCAATAGAAAATTTAAATATCAGATGGTTGGAGAGAGTGATGGCAGGCGAAGATAAATCTCAGGTTGAAGAGATGCAGCCAGAAACGGTAACTGATGCGGTTGAAGAAACCGTGGCCGCTGACGAGACAGTTGAAACAGCTGCTGAGCAAACGTCTGAAGTTGATGTAGATGCTTTGCAACTGGCGCTGGCGCAAGCGCAGGATCAGGCCGCCGCACTGATGGATCAGGAACTGCGTACCCGTGCTGAGATGCAAAACATACGCCGTCGGGCCGAGCAGGATGTAGAAAAAGCGCATAAGTTTGCGCTGGAAAAGTTTACCAATGAGCTGTTGCCAGTTGTTGATAGCCTGGAACGGGCGATTGAGGCCAGCGTCAGTGATGATGAAGCGGTAAAAGTATTGCGTGAAGGAGTAGAGATGACGTTAAACATGTTCGTCTCTGGTCTGGGTAAGTTTAATGTTGATCAGCATCACCCGGTAGGTGAAGCTTTCAATCCGGAGCTGCATCAGGCGATGTCGATGGTGCCAAATCCAGACGTGCCTGCTAACCATGTAATGGCGGTAATGCAGAAAGGATATAGCCTGAACAATCGTTTGATTCGTCCGGCGATGGTGATTGTTTCCAAGGGCGCAGAGTAAATAGTCGCTGACTAAGTTGGTTGCAGGGTCTTGAAACTTCAAAAACCGCACCAATATAGCTAGCAAGTTAGAAAAGAATTTAGCCCGTCATAACGGGCGCAGAAATACGGGAGTGATTGAAATGGGTAGAATTATTGGTATTGACCTGGGTACGACTAACTCATGTGTTGCAGTACTGGATGGCGAAAAGCCACGCGTTATTGAGAATGCAGAGGGTGATCGCACCACCCCTTCTATCATCGCATATGCTGCTGATGGTGAGATTCTGGTTGGTCAGCCGGCTAAACGTCAGGCGGTTACTAACCCGACTAATACCCTGTTTGCGATTAAGCGTCTGATCGGACGTCGTTTTAAAGACGACGTGGTTCAGAAAGATATCAAGATGGTACCTTATAAAATTGTTGAAGCTGACAATGGCGATGCCTGGGTTCAGGTAAACGACAATAAGATGGCTGCTCCACAGATCTCTGCAGAGATTCTGAAGAAGATGAAGAAAACTGCAGAAGATTATCTGGGCGAAGACGTAACTGAGGCAGTGATTACTGTTCCTGCTTACTTTAACGATTCTCAGCGTCAGGCAACTAAAGACGCCGGTCAGATTGCTGGCCTTAACGTTAAGCGTATTATCAACGAGCCAACCGCTGCGGCACTGGCTTACGGTATGGACAAGTCCAAAGGTGATAAAACTATCGCTGTATACGACCTGGGTGGCGGTACTTTCGATATCTCTATCATTGAGATCGCTGAAGTTGATGGCGAGCACCAGTTTGAAGTGCTGGCAACCAACGGTGACACGTTCCTGGGTGGTGAAGACTTTGATTTACGTCTGATCGAGTATCTTGCTGCTGAATTTAAGAAAGAAACCGGTATTGATCTGCACAACGACCCACTGGCGCTACAGCGTCTGAAAGAGGGTGCTGAGAAAGCGAAAGTTGAGCTATCTTCCACGCAGTCTACCGACGTGAACCTGCCATACATCACTGCTGATGCAAGCGGCCCTAAGCACCTGAACGTTAAGATCAGTCGTGCCAAGCTTGAATCTCTGGTTGAAGATCTGGTTAAGCGTTCTATGGACCCTTGCCGTATCGCGCTGAAAGATGCCGAGCTGTCTGTTTCTGAGATTGATGAAGTGATTTTGGTTGGCGGTCAGACCCGTATGCCACTAGTACAGGCTAGCGTTACTGAATTCTTTGGTAAAGAAGCCCGTAAAGATGTTAACCCGGACGAAGCTGTTGCAGTGGGTGCATCAATCCAGGGTGCGGTACTGGCTGGCGACGTTAAAGACGTATTGCTGCTGGACGTAACACCTCTGAGCCTGGGTATCGAAACTATGGGTGGCGTTGCGACTCCGGTTATCGATAAGAACACGACTATCCCAACTAAGAAGTCTCAGGTGTTCTCAACTGCAGACGACAATCAGACTGCGGTAACTATTCACGTTGTTCAGGGTGAGCGTAAGCAAGCGTCGGGTAACAAGTCTCTGGGTCGTTTCGATCTGGCAGATATCCCGCCTTCTCCTCGTGGTATGCCTCAGATCGAAGTAACTTTCGATATTGATGCGAACGGTATCCTGCATGTTGGTGCTAAGGATAAAGCGACAGGCAAAGAACAGTCTATTATCATCAAAGCCTCTTCCGGTTTGAGCGATGAAGAAGTCGAGCAGATGATTCAGGATGCTGAAGCTAACGCTGAGGCGGATAAGAAGTTTGAAGAGATCAGCCAGGCCCGTAACCAGGGTGATGCGATGATCCACTCTGCGAAGAAGACTTTGGAAGACGCCGGTGATAAGGCGACTGAAGAAGAGAAAACTGCGATCAACGCTGCAGTTGATGAGCTGGAAGAAGTGCTGAAGGGCGACGACAAAGAAGTGATCGATACTAAGACCGCTGCTTTGACTGAAGCGATCTCTGGCCTGGCTCAGAAGATGTACGCAGAAGCTGAAGCTGCACAGGCTGGAGGTGCCGAAGGCGCTGAACAAGCTCAAGCAGAACCAGCTGATGACGCTGTTGATGCAGAGTTTGAAGAAGTTAAAGACGACGAAAAGAAGTAAGTCGATCTTAGCTTTTTAACGTTGTAAACGATAGCGCGGGCCGGTCCCGCGTTGTCGCGTTTTTATTGTCAGCTAATTATTAGCAACACAACCAGCTAACCGGATTGCGAAACAGATTATGTCGAAGAGAGATTTTTACGATGTGTTAGACGTTGCAAGAGACGCGTCTGATCGGGATATTAAAAAAGCTTATCGTCGTATGGCGATGAAGCATCACCCGGACCGTAATCCTGACGATAAAGAGGCTGATGAGGCGTTTAAGGAAGTAAACGAAGCCTACGAGATTCTTTCTGATAGCCAGAAGAAAGCCGCTTATGACCAGTATGGCCATGCCGGTGTTGATCAACAAGGTATGGGCGGCGGTCAGGGTGCTGGCGGCTTCGGCGATATCTTCGGTGATGTATTCGGTGATATCTTCGGCCAGCAGGGCCATGGCGGCGGTCGTCGCAGTCATGTGCAGCGTGGCGCTGATCTGCGTTATACGATGGATCTGAGTCTGGAAGAAGCGGTACGTGGTTGTGAAAAAACGATCACTGTACCGACGCTGGTCGGTTGTGATGTCTGTGATGGTAGTGGCGCTAAACCCGGAACGAGTGCTAAAACCTGTGGTACTTGTGGCGGTGTAGGCCAGGTGCGGATGCAGCAGGGGTTCTTCTCTGTACAGCAAACCTGTCCAACCTGTCATGGCGAAGGCCAGGTTGTTTCTGATCCTTGTGGCAGCTGCCACGGTCAGGGTCGTAAGCAGCAAACCAAGAAACTGTCGGTTAAGATCCCAGCGGGTGTTGATACCGGTGATCGTATTCGTCTCTCCGGTGAAGGAGAAGCGGGCGGTCATGGTGGCCCATCCGGTGATCTTTTTGTTCAGGTTAACGTGCGTGATCACGCGATTTTCGAACGGGATGGCAAACACCTTTATTGTGAAGTGCCGATCAGCTTTATCGATGCGGCTTTAGGTGGCGAGCTTGAAGTTCCGACCCTGGAATCACGGGTTAAACTGAAAATTCCGGGAGAAACTCAGACGGGTAAACTTTTCCGCTTACGTGGTAAAGGTATTAAGCCTGTTCGTGGCGGTGCGGTGGGTGATCTGTTGGTACGGGTTACTATTGAAACGCCGGTGAACCTGAGTGGCAAACAGAAAGAGCTGCTGAGAGAGTTTCAGACGGCGATGGATGAGCGTCAAAAACATCATGCGCCTAAGAAACATGGTTTCTTCGATAGCGTTAAGAAATTTTTTGAGGATATGACCTAATATCCCTAAAGGGCTGCTTAGCAGCCCTTTTGACTTTTAGGAGTCTTGCATGAGTGAATTTCCCACTCACCCGGAAGAGTTATGGCAACTGATTCAACAGGAAGCTCAGGAAGAGATATCCAGAGAGCCTTTTCTGGCGAGTTTTCTCCACAGTACGATTATCCAGCATAAGAGTCTCTGTGAGGCAGTCAGCTACCTTTTGGCTAACAAACTGTCTGATGAAGTAATGGCCGCTATTACCCTGCGTGAGCTGATTGAAACAGCCTTGGGCGGCGATCCGGACATTCTTAAATGTATCTGCAAAGATATCAGTGCGGTACGCACCCGTGACCCTGCTGTAGCAACTTTTACAACTGTGCTGCTTTATCTGAAAGGCTTTCATGCCTTGCAGGCGTATCGTATCGCTCACTGGATGTGGCAACAGGGACGTCAATCGATGGCGCTCTATCTGCAAAGTCGTGTCAGTGAAGTATTTCAGGTGGATATTCATCCGGCGGCTCAGATCGGTTGTGGGGTGATGTTTGATCACGCAACAGGCATTGTTGTGGGTGAAACCTGTGTTATAGAGAATGATGTCTCTATTCTTCAGTCTGTCACTTTAGGTGGTACAGGTAAGGAAAGCGGTGATCGCCATCCGAAAATTCGTGAAGGCGTGATGATCGCTGCAGGTGCGAAAATCTTCGGTAATATCGAAGTGGGTGCCGGTGCTAAAATCGGTGGCGGTTCGGTTGTGTTAGAAGATGTGCCGCCGCATACCACTGTAGTCGGTGTGCCAGCGAAAATCGTTGGGCGCCCTGGCTGTGAAATGCCTGCATTCGATATGGACCAGAGTGTCAGTCGAAAGAAATAATAAGATCCAGATTCAGGGCTGGATACACGGCTCTGAAGCAAACAGGAATAAAGAATGATCAGAATAGCAGTAACCGGCGCCGCCGGGCGTATGGGTAAAACTAATATTGAAGCGATTCAGGCAGCTGATGGCGTTACGCTGGGAGCTGCGATTGTTGAGTCTGCCAGTAGTCTGATCGGTGCCGATGCAGGTGAAGTAGCGGGTGTAGGCAAGCTGGGTGTTGCGATTGTTGGGTCCCTGAGTGAAGTGATGGATGACTTCGATGTTCTGATCGATTTTACAGCACCCAAAGCGACGTTGAACAACCTGGCTCAGTGTGCGGAACATGGCAAAGCGATGGTGATCGGTACTACCGGTCTGAGTGAAGCCGAGCGCGCGGAACTCACTAGTTTTGGTGGGAAGATGCCGGTCGTCTTTGCTTCTAATATGAGTGTTGGCGTAAATCTATGCTTCAAGCTTCTGGCTCAAGCTGCACAGGCGCTGGGCGATGATTACGATGTTGAGATTATTGAGACACACCATCATCATAAGGTCGATTCACCTTCTGGTACTGCGCTGAGTATGGGTGAGGCGGTTGCGGGTGCGCTGGGTCGTGATCTGCGTCAGTGTGCTGTGTATGGTCGTGAAGGTCAGATTGGTGCCCGTACCAAAGAGGAAATCGGCTTTGTAACTGTACGCGCTGGTGATGTTGTGGGTGACCATACGGTGTTGTTTGCCACTGAGGGTGAACGAATTGAGATTACCCATAAGGCCAGTTCCCGGATGACTTTTGCCAAGGGGGCGGTGCGTGCCGCTGGCTGGTTAGCGGGGAAAGATAAAGGGTTGTACGATATGCAGGATGTATTAAGTTTGCGTGACTAACCCAAGCCCAGGCAGGCTCTGATTAAAACCGCCCTCAGGCGGTTTTTTTATGCCTGCTGAGGGAGCTATTTTAAAAATATCCCATTATGGGACTATGTTTGACTCCCATTTTATAGTTTTTCATCTATATTCAATGGGATTACAGTGAATGGCCTACGGAGAATATGGAATGTCAGCTAAGAAATTTCAAACCCTGACAGAGATGGGGTTCGACGACCCACATAATATTGAAAAATTTACGACTCGCACAGAAAACGATGTCGATGTGCTGAAGGTTTACCTGCATCGTCATCATGGCGAATGGATGGCCAAGAGTAAGAAATTTAAGTTTAAGCGAAAGCACACCAATGTATCAGTGGAGGGGGGGTTGGTTCCTTATCGTGCCAGTACCGAGCCTTCGCCGTACTTTCTCCGTGCTATTGGCGAGTTGGAGAAGCTTGTCTTAGAAGAGAAGACAGTAAAAGATAAGAAAGAGCATCTGCTGGATGAACTCGAACATTTGGAATCGGTAGTAACCCGCAAGGTGGCAGATCTTCGTCGGCAGATTGAAGAGCTGTAAGCTGAATCTGGGTTTGAACTAAGCGGCCGATGAGTGATCATCGGCCGTTTTTTGTTGGGTACTTAGATAGGGGGCTGAAATGTATAAATTAGCGTTCTTTGTTCCGGAAGTTGATCTGGAGTCTGTAAAGCAAGCGCTGTTTAATATCGGTGCAGGCAAGATAGGCGACTATGACAGTTGCTGTTGGCAGGTTAAAGGTCTTGGCCAGTTCCGGCCTTTAGATGGCAGTAACCCTCATATAGGTAGTGAGGGTAGCCTTGAGAGGATTGAGGAATGGAAGGTCGAGCTGGTGTGTGAGGACAGTCTTATTCGTGCAGCAGTATCCGCGTTGAAACGGGCTCATCCCTATGAAGAGGTTGCCTATGAAGTCTGGCAGCTGGCTGATTTTTAACCGTGTTCATAACTGTTTATGGTTATAAACAATTTCTGTGCATAACCCTGTTGATTAAGTATGCGTAACCACTTTGCTTGTTTGTTAAGTGATTGAAATATAATAACTATAATGTTCTGTGTTAAATCTGGCCAGGTTATTAAGTAACCAGTTATTTTCGATGGAAACTAGTCACAATATCTGTGGATATGCCTGTGGATTAAGTCTGGGTATCATTGGGGTAAAGCGTGTGGAGCCCGTGATGGCTGGGCTCCGGGTGGGCTGTAGAAAGGTGCTGCAATAACACTCAGTGAGTAATGCCCGCCATAAAACCGGTGATGCCGGTCAGGACAATCTGTGAGGCCATCGCGGCCAGAATCAGGCCGGTGATCTTACTCAGAATATTCAGGCCGGTATTGCCCAGCAAGCGTTCCAGTCGGGTCGCTGCATGAAGTAGTATCAGCAGGCAGATAAGCGCCAGAAACATGCCACCGAGGCCAAACAGCATGTCGATGCCATGTAGCTCGGAACCGTAAACAAGAATCGCACCTATCGTGGCAGGCCCGATAATGGTTGGAATGGCTAAAGGTACAACAGAAGCATCTTCTCTGGGGCCTTCTGGCAGCTGTGCGTTGCTACGCACCCCTTCTTTTACCAGGCTGATTGCGGAAAGAAATAGCAGGATGCCGGCACCGATGCGGAAAGAGTCGATAGTGATGCCAAGCAGTTCAAATAGTGGTGTACCAAAGAAAAATAGGATCAGAGAGGCGCATGCCGCAGCGAATACTGCTTTATTGGCCGTACTGCTGCGTTCGGCTGGGGTGTCGCTTCGGGTTAGCGAGAGGAACATCGATACCACGAAAAAGGGCGCAAAGAGGATAAAGAACTTAATCCAGGTGGTAATTAACAGAGTCATAGTGGTTCTCGTATGGACACCGGGTAGGTGTATCTAACAAAAAAGCGGCCTTGTGGGCCGCTTTTTCATTCTGTATGAGGCTTCAAGTAACGCCTTATACAGGAGTGATTATTTTAACGCCAGCCAGAGCGCGTGAATAATGCCAGGAATGTAGAAAAACAGGCAGAGTACAATATTGATCACTAGCTGAAGGCCAGCGCCGGCTTTCATAAAGACTGCAATTGGCGGCAGTAAGATGGCCAGAATGATCAAAACGATCTTGTTATCCATTGGTCAGGGTCCTTGTTAATTAGGTAGATCAGATTTGTCTACATATTGCCTAG
>JAIBDA010000097.1 GCA_024679635.1 Amphritea sp.
CCAGCCTCCAACCCGGACTGCTGATGAATTATGTTACTAAGATCATTACCTCCAAACGCCTGCTCCCGGTCATATACAATCTTACCGTTTTTAAAGACATTCAAGGTTAGAGTTGAAGCGCCAATATCTACCAGGCCTATTAATTGATCATCCACTTCATCCGCATTAACCAGCAGAGAAACTACGCGTTCAGTTGCAAAACGGTCGACATCAATAACTTCGCACTTTACACCGCTGCTATTGATAGCATCTTCACGCATCTCAACATCATCACGACGGCAGGCTACCAAAAGGATCTCATCAAACCCCTGACCCCCTTCAACCGGGCCCAAAACCTCGAAATCCAGTGCTATTTCATTGAGGGGGTAGGGAATAAAGCGATCAGCTTCAAGCTTGACCTGTTCTTCTAGTTCAAACTCGGAAAAAGCATTGCTCAACTGAATATTCTTAGCAATAACCGCAGAAGAGGGAACTGCAGCAACGCAGTTAGTAAGACCACCGCCACAGAGTTTCACGCCTGCATCGATAGCTTCAGATACCTGACCAACATCCTGAATACTATTTTCTATGACAGCTGAAGCTGGCAAGGGCACAATCGCATATGAATCCAAACGAAGCGACTCACCACGCTTAGACAGCGCCACCAATTTCACCGAAGAGGAGCCGATATCTATACCGACCCATCCTTTTTCCTTTTTGTTAAGAAAGCTGAGCACAATGATTTGTCCTTAAAATATTCCGCATATACCAAGCATTAATGACTCTAACCCGGTTTTATCAAAAATTAAACCACTGTTTACTAGTGGCTAACACTTTCTTACAGATATAATATCTCGGCCATGAAAAAATTAACTTTAAATAACTTAACATGAAAACACTGACATCGTTACTAAAGCTTAGCCTCAAACTCACCATACTGGGCTGCTTTCTAGGTGGAGCGGCTCTTGCTTCTGCGTATTTTTATTACGCACCCAAGCTTCCCGATGTCGATACTCTGCGTGAAATTCAACTTCAGACACCGCTTCGCATCTATTCAGAAGACAACAAACTCATCTCTGAATTTGGCGAGAAGCGTCGCACTCCAATCAATTTTGACCAGATCCCTCAAAACTATATTAACGCCCTATTGGCTGCCGAAGATCGTAACTTCTTTGAACACATCGGCATAGACATCAAAGGCTTGTTTCGAGCGGTATATCAGCTCGTTAGCTCCGGCAAAATACAAAGCGGCGGAAGCACCATAACAATGCAGGTCGCAAAAAACTACTTCCTCACTAGAGAGCGCTCTTTTGTCCGTAAATTCAATGAGATACTACTATCCCTTAGAATTGAACAAGAGCTTTCCAAAGAGGAAATTTTTGAGCTCTACATTAACAAAATTTACCTCGGACACCGCTCCTATGGAATCCAGGCTGCTGCCAACATCTATTACGGCAAAAACATAGATCAGCTAAGCCTGGCCCAGCAGGCCATGATAGCAGGATTACCTAAAGCACCATCCGCATACAACCCAATTACCAACCCAAGCCGAGCACTCGAACGCCGAAACTGGATACTTAAGCGGATGCACAGCCTCAGTTTCATTAACGATGAAGACTATACCGCAGCAAAAAGCGAATCCGTGACTGCAGAGTACCACGGTACCCAAATTGAGCTATATGCCCCCTATGTTGCTGAAATGATTCGCAATGAGCTATATCAACATTTTGGCGAGACATTATATTCTGACGGATTTCGTGTATATACCACTCTGAACAGTGACATGCAGGCAGCTGCAAACCGAGCTGTTGAAAATGGGCTTCTTGCATACACTGAAAGACACGGATATTACGGCCCTGAAACATCCGCAGCCATGACATCATTTGCCGAAGCAGATATCACCGCCTTCCTGAATAAACAGCGCACATACGGCTCACTAATCCCTGCAATCATCACTAAAACTGAAGAGCAGCAAGCAAATCTTTATATTAAAGGCTATGGCACAGCGACGCTGGCATGGGAAAACATAGAGTGGGCCCGGGAATACAAAGGCCCCAATAGATTAGGCAAAAAACTCAAACAAGCGGACGACGTCCTGACTCCAGGTGATCTAATAAGAGTTCGCCTTATCGGGGAAAACAACTGGCGCTTATCCCAAATTCCCCGGGCACAAGGAGCTTTCGCTGCTCTATCGCCAAAAGACGGCGCTTTAAAAGCACTCGTGGGTGGGTTTAATTTCACCCATAACAAATTTAACCGAGCCACCCAGGCAAGACGCCAACCCGGCTCCAATCTCAAGCCTTTTATCTACGCATCAGCACTAGAGCAAGGATATACTCCCGCAACTATAATCAACGATGCACCGGTGGTTTTTCATGACAGCAACCTGGAGTCCAACTGGAGGCCTGAAAACTACAGTAAGAAATTTTACGGCCCTACACGACTCAGAGAAGCGCTTTATAAATCCAGAAACCTTGTTTCCATCCGCATTCTCCGCTCTATCGGAATAGACACAGCCACTGAGTTCTTAACCCGGTTTGGCTTCGACAAAGACTACTTGCCAAACAACCTGTCGCTATCACTTGGAACCGCCGACATAACGCCACTGGAGTTAGTAACAGGATATGCCGGACTAGCAAATCAGGGATTTAAAGTCAGCCCGTATTTTATCAGTCATATCGAGGATTCCGATGGCAACCCTCTCTATCGGGCAAAACCAACCACTGTCTGCCCTGAGTGCACCTATATTGCTGATATTACAGAACCCGCCAGTGAATTCAGCCTCATTCAAACAAAACCAATACCTGCCACTGAACCTAATACAGCTTCCACTATTGCCACTCCGATGCCTGCGTCTAAACCAGCATTACCTGAAGGACAGCAGATCACAAATCTACCTGTCGCCACACGCACTATGGAACCGCAAACTGCCTACATGATCTACAACATCATGCAGGACGTTATCACCCGTGGTACAGGACGCAGAGCACTTGCTTTAAAACGGTCTGATCTTGCCGGTAAAACAGGCACAACTAACGATCAGAAGGACGCATGGTTCTCAGGCTTTAACAGTGACGTAGTCGCCACCGCCTGGGTTGGTTTTGATCAGCCATCGACCCTGGGACGTAGCGAGTTTGGCGGAACCGCCGCACTGCCAATATGGATAGATTTCATGAAGACAGCCCTGAGCAACAGCCCTGACCAATCCGCTCCGCAACCCGATGGAATGGTCAGTATCAGAATCGACCCTAAAACCGGCCTGCTCGCCTACCCCGGACAGGAAGACGCAATGTTTGAGGTATTCCCCGAGCAACTTGCGCCACAAGAGATCGCGCTCAACCCGAACCAGAAAAACACAACCGGTAGCGCTCAAGCTGAAGATATATTCTAAGTCGCTCTACAGACAGAAATATCAGACACAAAAAAACCCGGCCTTGGCCGGGTTTTTTTATGCAGAGAGCTTACTTATTCAGCAATGCATCTACAGTAGTCAGCGGGTAGTGATCCGGCAGCGGCAAACGCGCCACACCAGAATCAATGGCAGCACGAGCTACCGCTTCTGAAACAGCACCCAGCAGACGAGAGTCAGTCGGCTTAGGAATAATATACTGAGGACCGAACTCCAGAGAATCCAGTTCATAGGCATCCAGTACTTCCTGAGGAACAGGTTCCTTAGCCAACTCAGCCAAAGCAAGAACGGCTGCTGCTTTCATCTCTTCGTTAATGGCGGACGCACGAACATCCAGCGCTCCACGGAAGATGAACGGGAAGCCAAGCACGTTATTCACCTGATTAGGATAGTCTGAACGACCTGTCGCCATGATCACATCATCACGAACAGAATGCGCCAGTTCTGGCTTAATTTCTGGATCAGGGTTAGCACAAGCAAATACCACTGGAGCAGAGGCCATCTTAGCCAGCTGATCACTACTCAGCAGATTAGGACCGGACAGGCCAACAAACACATCAGCTCCGTCAATCGCATCATCCAGCGTCCGCTTATCCGTTTCAGAAGCAAAGGCTGCTTTCTCAGGCGTCAGGTTTTCACGTCCAGAATGTATAACACCGGTACGGTCGATCATGTAGATATTTTCGACTTTCGCACCCATATTGACCAGAAGCGTCATACACGCATTAGCTGCAGCGCCTGCACCCAGACAAACAATCTTAGCTGTTTCGAGCTTTTTGCCAGCGATTTCCAGTGCGTTAATCATACCCGCCGCCGTTACAATCGCAGTACCGTGCTGATCGTCATGGAATACAGGAATATTGCATCGTTCGATCAGTGCGCGCTCTACTTCAAAACACTCTGGCGCCTTGATATCTTCCAGATTAATTCCACCAAAAGTGTCAGCAATACGCGCAATAGTATCTATCAGCGCTTGCGGGCTTTCAGAATCAACTTCGATATCAATAGAGTCTACACCGGCGAAACGCTTAAATAACAGCGACTTACCTTCCATAACAGGCTTGGATGCCAAAGGTCCCAGATCACCCAGACCCAGAATCGCAGTACCGTTAGTAATAACAGCTACCAGATTACCTTTACCAGTATAGCGATATGCATCGTCAGGATTGGCTGCGATAGCACGTACAGGCTCAGCTACACCAGGACTATATGCCAGAGCCAGATCACGAGCAGACTCAGCAGGAGTGGTAAGTTCAACACTAATCTTACCTGGGCGAGGAAACTCGTGATAATCGAGTGCAGCTTGTTTCATATCTTCAGACATTGTCGCGGTTCCAATGTTGTTATAAAAATTCGGAGAAGGAATGATATAGAAAAGAACCCTGCCTCTCAACTGACAAAACAGCCTATATCTCTGAAATTTTCCCGATAATCAGTGTATTTTCTACTACTTTTGACGGAGTAAACAGAATTTACAGAAGAGCAACGCCCTATTTCCAGAGAATTTAACCAGTTATGCCAAAGTTTAATGCAAATAGACCTGTATTCCCCAAAAACAAAAAAGGCACCCCGAAGGGTGCCTTTTTCAAAAATACGGGTTCGTTTACTTAGCGAGACCACGACCACCGAAACGCTTGTTAAAGCGATCAACACGACCACCAGTAGTAGCATCTTTCTGCTTACCAGTGTAGAACGGGTGGCACTGGCTACATAC
>JAIBDA010000155.1 GCA_024679635.1 Amphritea sp.
AACGTACCACCACCAACGGTGCCAAGACCACAGATACCAACTTTTACAGGTTTCAAACCATTACCTCGCGCTATTACTTTGCTATTCGAGCGGCAGACATTACTGCGGTTAAAAAATAGGCACGCATTATAGCGAATATCGGCCATAAGCTCTACGCAGGGGGCTGCCTTACCGTAAAAAATTTTGCCCATAAAAAAAGGGGCTAATAGCCCCTTTCTCAATTAAGCAAAATTAATTAGCAACACCCAGCATCTTCGCTAACTGAGCAGCCGGCATATAACCCGGCACCAGACTTCCATCTTGCAGAACAAGCGCAGGCGTTCCGGTAACGCCCATCTGCTGACCCAGTTTATACTGCCCCATCACCGGGCTATTATCACAACTAAGCGAAGGCACCGACTGACCGGCTTTAGACTGAGTCATCAACCCTGTCCGCTCAGACTCATCCGCACACCAGATAGAAGTCATCACCTGCTCAGTTTTAGAGCCCGCTCCTGCACGCGGGAAAGCCAGATAACGAACCTCAATTCCAAGCTCATTGATCTGCGCGACCTCTTTATGCAATTTACGACAGTAGAAACAATCCGTATCGGTAAACACCGTCATATGCGCTTTAGTCTCGCCTTTCGCCGGAAAGATAATCATATCTTTAGCATCGACGGCAGCCAGCTGCTTAATCCGGCCGGACTTTTTACCCTCTTCAGTGAGGTTAACCAGCTTGCCATTTGACTGAACTTTGTACACCTCGCCGACAATAAAATGGCTGCCTGCCTCATTCACATATAGCGACTCACCACTGGCCAGGGTAACTTCATACAGACCGGGAAACTGTGCATCAGCGATTGCAACGATAGGCACCTGGCTACTCAGCGCACTCAAGGCAGATCGTATAGTCGCTTCTTTAGATTCATCCGCTGAAACATTAAAACTCAGCAGCATCAAAGCCACTATGGACATCATTAGTTTTTGCATAATTCCCTCAAATATTAGAATCGCCCTTCAAAGCTCAGCCTGTAAGACGCTAAAACAGCAGTATAGTTTCCAGCCTAACGACGAAAACTGAAAATAACCTGAAAATCAGCCCCGCGGGTGATGCTGTTGATGTAGCGATTGTAAACGATGTTTAGCCACATGCGTATAGATCTGCGTCGTTGAAAGATCACTATGCCCCAACAGCAACTGCACCACCCGCAAATCTGCGCCATGGTTCAAAAGATGTGTCGCAAAAGCGTGTCGAAGCACATGCGGTGACGGCAGTTGATCAATACCTGCAGCTAGGCCATGCCGTTTAATCCGATGCCAAAAAGTCTGACGGGTCATCTGCCGACCACGGCGACTAGGGAAGACAACCTCATTTCCAATGTCGACGATAAGTCCGGGACGCGCCTCTTTCAGGTAGCGCATCAACCAATTGGCAGCTTCATCACCCAAAGGAACCAACCGTTCTTTATCCCCCTTACCCACAACCCTGAGCACACCCTGGCGCAAATTTATTTGTGATAGCTGAAGCCCCACCAGCTCGCTCACCCGTAAACCGGACGAATAAAGCATCTCCAGCATCGCTCTATCCCGAAAGCCCAGAACATCATCCAGATCCGGCGCATTCAACAAGGCTTCAACATCAGCCTCACTCAGGCTTTTAGGCAGAGGCCGTCCACGTTTCGGGCTTTCAACATCCAGGGTCGGGTCTTCACTTAGCACCCCCTCCCTCACTAGGTAGCGAAAGAAACCACGCAGACAGGAAAGCAACCGAGCCGTAGAGCTGGCTTTCATTCGCTGGCGCACGCGCCAATTAAGGTAGCTCAGCAAGTCGGTTCGACTGGAGCCAGGCAGGCATTGTTTTTGGCTGTTCAACCAGCAGGCGTATATAGAGAGATCGCGACGATATGAGTTAAGTGTATTTTTACTTAACCCTTTTTCTAACCAGAGCGCATCGATAAATTGTTCAATCAACTCTGAGTCACGCAAAGATGGATGCTCTGCGGTCACCCGCGCATCGGTTTGAATTTCGCTGTTCACACAGTGGGTATCCGTCACCGGAACCGTATTACTTCAATACTTTCAGTCCGGAAATTTTTGTCTTATTGATAGGATAGCTAGCACTACCCAAAGCTACATGTTCATCGACGTAGATGGTATCACACTTCACTCGCTTAAGCGTACCCTCTACTTTACGACCAAAATAGGTTTCCAACTTAACCCAACTGCCAATGTATTGCCCAAGCTGCTCATGACGGATCGATTGATAGGTTTTTTCATGCACTGCTTTCGGAGCAACCTGCCCTCCCCGCACTGCACGTCGAATAGCATCACGGGTTGCCTGACGAAGCGCCTCTTCATCGGCAGTTCGAACCTGAGCATCCTGCTTATCGACAATGCCCTTGCCGCCATCTGCGCTAACTGTTGTAGAAACAATTCCCAGCAGAAAAAGCAGAGAGCATATACTGACCAAAAATCTCTTCATCACTCCCTTCCACAACCAATCGAGTATCACCACATACCCTGACGGCATACAAACAAACCAGGCGGGCACAATAATATTCTACTTATTTTAGTGCGGGATTA
>JAIBDA010000153.1 GCA_024679635.1 Amphritea sp.
AATATCACGGGTGGTCGCTTTAAGCTCTTCAATTCCGGTTTCTTCAGCGAAAGCGATCCAGATCTCAGGGATCAGTACACCTTCCAGGTCAAGACATGCGAGTTCCACAAGCGACTCCTGTGCTTTTAGTTAGTTAGCAATAAATGCCATCAAATTATGTGCGCCAGATTCTACCGGAATGAAGCCCCACTCAACAAGTAGCAAGGTTGTTAAGTATCCGAGCTGTTAATCGCTCATATGAATGCCTGACCGTTCGCTCCTGTCGGAGTAAGTGCCTCAACTCAAACCACAGCTTAGATTCCGCAAAGCCAGCTAAAGAAAATAAATGACAGCAAACGATTAACAAGTACGAGTAAAATTATATCCGGCCAGATGTCTGCATCACTAAACTGCTTTAACAGATAAAACAGGATAATAATTGATAACACCCAGCCAAGTGAGGGAATCAACGAAACAGCTACCGCCGCCCCTGCTGCTATGACGGTATGCATAAACGTTAAATGAACCGCTGTAATCTTACTCGCTATCCATAATATAGCGCCGCTGACAACAGCATCCAGAGCAATGTGAATTATCACTTCCGTGTGAAAACCTTCTTCCCTTTTTCATTGTTCTATACCCAAGGAGGCACTTTAATCATTCATAGCAAACTGAACTATTTCATAATCAGAATGCTCAGGTTCTTTCCTAAGATATCCTGCAGGCCCTTCGCCATGACAGATAAGCGGATCTTTTCCTCTAAAAGGTATCGCTCTCGATTGCTGAGTAATTTCATGAATCTGAGACGCTTATTCTAGCAACTTTAGTTATCTTCAGGCTTATATCGACTCATATCGTTCGCATAATCTTCTGTCCAGTCACCTGCCCCATCAAAAGTACGATGCTGCTGCGGTAAAACAACCCAGGGCAGCTTTCGTTTGATCCATATGTGTGCACTGACCGGAACCATATCTGGATTGTCGAGCGTACCGGCATAGAGCGTTCTAATGCGTGGACGAGCGGAATTTTGTGCAAACAATGCCGAACCACAGGCGGTACAAAACCAGCTTGTCAGCTCATTGCCCGAATCCGCCACTCTAACCCGACTAGCAGCATTCCCCTGAGTGATATTCAGGGCTTCAGCCGGGACCTGCATGCAGATACTAAAGGCACTCGACGACAGTTTCTGACAGGCGCGACAATGACAGATATATGCAACGAATTCGGGGGCGGTCAGCTGATACTTCACCTGACCGCATTGACACTCCCCGCGTAATGGTTTGAACATTATTCAGTATCTCACTTACTTATTGATCTGATTTAGCAACGCCGGCAATCAAACTGGCTCGCGCATATTCTATTACATATGCCCTGATATATTCAGCTCCACAGTTGTCAGGAAACTACAGTGTAGACCTTTCTATTTTCGTATAATTTAATTAACATGCTAATTAAATTATACGAAACAGTTGCCTTCATAACCTGAACGGCGTGTGCAGGAAGGCGATGTTTAAACCTCAATCAACAGCAGTCATTATCACCCTTGCAGCCGCTGTTGCTCTGGGCCCCTTATCAACGGATATGTATCTGCCCAGCCTGCCCAACTTAACAACTGTATTTGATACAACGGTTGACCGGGTACAGATCACCCTCTCAGTCTTTCTATACGGTTTTGCCTTTGCTCAACTGGTATATGGCCCACTGGCTGACCGTTTTGGCCGTAAGCCCGTTATGCTGGCCGGGCTGGCGCTATTTATTATGGCCTCTGTCGGTTGTGTACAGTCCTCGACGATTGAAGAGCTGATTCTGTTTCGCTTTCTACAGGCCCTCGGTGCCTGCGGCGGTCCGGTACTCGGTCGCACCATGGTTCGTGACATTCATGGCCCGGTTAATGCGGCAAAAGTACTCTCTATGATGGGCAGTATCATGGCGCTCGCCCCCGCCATTGCGCCAGTGATTGGCGGCTATATGGTGGTCTGGTTTGAATGGAGCTCTACCTTTATTTTCCTGTGTTGTTATGCAGTTATTGCCTTTTTATTTATTACTTTTAAAGTACCTGAGTCCCTGGCTCCCGAAAACAGAAGCTCTCTTAAACCCCTGGTAATACTGAATAATTTTTGGACATTGTTAAAACACCGCGAATACATTGGCTATTCTCTTTGCTGCAGTTTCATTTTTTCGGGACTGTTTGCCTTCCTGTCAGGCGCACCCTTTGTGCTAATCGATTTCTTTAACGTACCCGCTCAACACAGCGGAATATTTTATGCAGTGGCCTCCTGTGGATTTTTAAGCGGCACCCTCATTGCCCAACGCATAGGCTCCAGTATTGGTATTAATGGTGTTTTGAAACGCGGTACGACACTCGCCGTTATTTCGGGGATTACTATGCTAATGCCCGCTTTGTTTGATCTGCACAATCTGTGGCTCACTACCATTACTCAAATCTGCTACATGGTCGGTGTCGGCATGGTTATGCCTCAGGCAATGGCGGGCGCACTCGCCCCCTTTTCAACGATGGCGGGAACCGCCTCCTCTCTATTAGGCTTTACCCAATCACTCCTTGCTGCCAGTGTCGGTATGCTGGTAGGTCACTATCACAGTGGCACACCGACAACTATGGCCCTAAGCATAGCTTTAATGGGAAGCCTCTCCCTCCTCAGCTTTTGGCTTCTCGTCAAACCGGCAATCACTAAAGCCTGACTTTCTGTCTGACTTTAGTAATTGCCCTTATCAAAATTTTGATAAGGGTTTATCTTTATGAATATTCATGTGAAAGTAGCG
>JAIBDA010000072.1 GCA_024679635.1 Amphritea sp.
AATGACTCTTACTGAGTTACGTTACATCGTTACCCTCGCCCAGGAACAGCACTTTGGCCGAGCGGCCGAGCGTTGCTTTGTCAGCCAGCCAACTTTGAGTATTGCGGTTAAAAAACTCGAGGAGGAGCTAGGTACCGCTCTTTTCGAACGGAGTAAACATGCGGTTCGGGTAACGCCGGTTGGTCAGAAAATAGTGCGTCAGGCGCAGACCGTGCTGGAACAGGCAGAATCGATCAAAGATCTGGCTCAGGAAGGCAAAGATCAGCTGGCCAGTCCGCTACGGGTGGGTGCCATTTATACTATCGGGCCCTATCTTTTCCCTCATCTGGTCCCCGAGTTGCAGAAGCGGGCACCTAAAATGCCGCTCTATATCGAAGAGAACTTTACCGAGAATCTGCGGCCGAAGATTCGTAATGGCGAACTCGACGCGATCATTATTGCGCTGCCCTTTGATGAGCCGGATATTGTCACCCGACCTCTCTACGAAGAGGCCTTCAAAATGTTGCTGCCCAAGAGCCACCCTCTGGCCAGTAAAGATCAGATTGACAGTCAGACGCTGCATGAACAGGACCTGTTGTTGTTGGGCGAGGGGCATTGTTTTCGTGATCAGGTGCTGGAAGCCTGCCCGACCCTGGCCGGCCATTCATCGGATAGGCATACCATCACAGAGGGAAGCTCGCTTGAAACCATTCGCATGATGGTGGCCTCCGGGCTGGGTGCCAGTGTTCTTCCTCAGTCGGCTACCTGTGGTTCTTTCCGTTCCGATATGGTGGTAACTAAACCGTTTAAGTCGCCACCTCCGGTACGTACCGTCGCTCTGGCCTGGCGTGCCAGTTTCCCCCGTCCGCAGGCGATTGAGCTGTTGATAGAATCCTTAAACAGCTGTCCGATGCTCGAAAACGAAGACTGATATGAACCAAGCGGCCCTTGCGCAGCTGCCAGTAACCGAGCTTAAAGGGGTTGGGGCAGCGCTGGAACAGAAACTGGAAAAACTGGATATTCGCAGTCTGCAGGATCTGCTGTTTCATCTGCCACTACGTTATCAGGATCGTACCCGGGTTATGCCGATTGGCTCATTACGTCCCGGTGACGAAGGGGTGATTGAGGGTGAGGTTAAAGGGGCCGATATTTCGATGGGACGGCGCCGTAGTCTGGTCTGTCGATTGCAGGATGGCACTGGCACTATTACGCTGCGTTTTTTCCACTTCTCAGCCGCTCAGAAAAATAATCTTAAAGCAGGCACCCGTATTCGCTGTTTTGGCGAGGTGCGAACCGGTGCCAGTGGACTGGAACTCTATCATCCGGAATATCGCCGGGTTGATGAAGAAGGAATGACGCCGGTAGAAGAATCGCTGACGCCTATCTATCCGACGACAGAGGGCTTGAATCAGGGGCGATTTAGAGCGCTAACCGATGCTGCCTTAGAGTATCTTGCTAAGGGCTCTTTGACGGAGCTGATACCTGAACATCTGCGCCAGCAGTGGCAGCTACCGCCGCTGAATGATGCGGTGAGCTATCTGCATCGACCGCCGGTAGACGCCAATCAGGAGCAGTTACTGGAGGGTTACCATCCTGCGCAGCGTCGTTTGGCGTTCGAAGAGCTATTGGCACATCATCTCTCTCTTCTGAAATTGAGGCAGCGAACCAGACAGCAGGGTGCCCCGGCACTAAAGGCCAGTGGTCAGCATCAGAATGCATTTCTGCATAACCTACCTTTTCCGCTGACCGGCGCACAACAGCGAGTCAGCCATGAGATAAGTGCTGACCTTGCTCAGCCATTCCCTATGCTGCGATTGGTTCAGGGTGACGTAGGTTCTGGTAAAACGGTAGTGGCCGCTCTTGCGGCTCTGCAGGCGGTAGAAGGAGGGTTTCAGGCGGCAGTGATGGCACCTACCGAAATCTTGGCAGAACAGCACTATATTAATTTCGGTAACTGGCTGGAGCCTTTAGGTTTGAAAGTTGCCTGGCTGGCAGGCAAATTGAAAGGTAAGAAACGGCAGGAGCAGCTGGAGGCTATTGCCGACGATTCGGCTCAGGTTGTTGTAGGTACGCATGCCTTGTTTCAGGACGAAGTTGTTTTTGCCAACTTAGGGCTGGTGGTGGTGGATGAGCAGCACCGCTTCGGTGTGCATCAGCGACTAGCGCTGCGGGAGAAAGGGCGTACAGACCATCGCTCGCCCCATCAGTTAATTATGACCGCAACCCCCATTCCCCGCACACTGACCATGAGCGCCTATGCCGATCTTGATTGTTCGATTATTGATGAATTGCCGCCAGGGCGCACGCCCGTCAATACAGTGGTGATATCTGATCAGCGACGTCCGGAGGTAGTGCAGCGGGTCAAAGATGCCTGTGGACAGGGGCGCCAAGTCTATTGGGTCTGCACCTTGATAGAGGAATCTGAAGTGCTGCAGTGCCAGGCTGCCGAAGTCACTGCCGAAGAGCTGCGAGAAGCGTTACCAGAGCTGCGTATCGGTTTGATTCATGGACGGATGAAACCAGCAGAAAAGGCTGGGATTATGGCCAGTTATAAAGCCGCTGAGCTTGATTTGTTAGTCGCAACAACGGTTATCGAAGTGGGGGTTGATGTACCTAACGCCTCGGTGATGATTATCGAAAACCCAGAGCGACTCGGGTTAGCTCAGTTGCACCAGTTACGTGGCCGGGTCGGGCGAGGATCGGTCGAGAGTTTTTGTTTGCTGATGTATCATGCGCCCCTTTCACAATCGGGCCGGGAACGGTTGGCAGTGATGCGTGAAACCACCGATGGCTTTCGTATTGCTGAAAAAGATCTGGAACTGCGTGGCCCCGGTGAAGTACTGGGTACCCGGCAGACCGGTATGATGTCGTTTAAAGTGGCTGATCTGCAACGGGATGCGGATCTGTTGACCCGGGTTAAACAGATCGCCAGCCAGATCGGGAATGATCCGCAATTGAGTGATGCGATTATTCAGCGCTGGTTGGGCCGGGATGAAAAATACGCTGCTGTTTAAGGTTTGCTGTTAACTACCCGAAATTTCTAATTATCGTTTCATTGTAAGAGTCTGCTATGTCTGTGCCGCCTTGTCGTTTTTCTATTGCTGAGTCTGATGCGCCGATTGAGCTGCTGCCCCGGGATCTGAGTATCTGGCAACAGGGCAACTGTGGTGTCGACTATGTGCACCGGTTTGATTCTGGTCACAAAGGCCCTGAGCTGGTTATTCAGGCGCTCACCCACGGCAATGAGATCTGTGGCGCGAATGCCCTGTTATGGTTGTTAGAAAATGATATCCGTCCGACAAAAGGTGCGATGACGCTGATTTTCGCTAATGTTGAGGCGTATAAAACCTTCGACCCGCAACGTCCTTTTGCCAGCCGCTGCCTCAATGTAGATATGAATCGGGTCTGGCATGCCTCGCAGTTAACCCGGCCTGATAGTCATGAAGCCCTGCGAGCGATAGAGTTGCTGCCGTTTATCGAGAATGCGGATAGCCTGCTAGACCTGCATTCTACCACCTTTGCAGTAACGCCGATGCTGATCTACCCGGATAACGCCTGTAATCGGCAGTTTGCTGATCAGTTGGCGTTTCCTTTTCCGCACCTTTTGTATGATCTGGGCAGTTATCACACCGGGATGCTGATCTCTGAACACGAACGTCATAGCGACGGTGGTTTCTCCTTAGTGGCCGAATGCGGACAGCACTTTGCAAAGTCAACAAGTCAGCAGGCGCTGGCAACTACACTGCGCTTCTTACAACTGCACGGTATGCTTAAAGACACTATCGAGCTGCCTGACTGGGGATACTCGCCCGATAGCAATGCCGGGCATTATCGGATCGACCGGGTGCTTAAAGCAGAAAGTGAAAAATTCCGCTTTGTTGAGCTTTTCAAAGGGTTTGAGCAGTTTGATAAGGGAGAACTGATCGCTATCGACGATCAGGAGCTGATCGCAGCGCCATTCGATAATTGTGCTCTGATTATGCCTGCCCGGGTGCCTATCGCCGGGGAAGAGGTGGTGACCCTGGCTGAACGAATTGAAACCTCTGTGGATAAGAATTGAAATGTCTGTAACTGAACAACAGCTTGAATTGATTGAAAAACAGTTGGGCCGTAAGCCGCGTGGACTGGTCGATATCGCCTGGCAAAATAAACAGGGGATTCCCGCCGTGCTGCAGATGCGGTCACTGGTAGATGATAAGCCCTTTCCTACTTTGTATTGGCTTAGTTCTAAAGATCTCTATCAGGCGATTGCTGAGATAGAAACGGGCGGCGAAGTAAAACGTATAGAGCAACAGATTGGATTAGACGATGAATTACGGGCAGCCCATCTGGCTGACCAGCAACGTTATGTCGATCTGCGCTGGAAAATGATGGCGGACAATGATCGTCAGAGAATCGATGAGCTGGGCTTTACTGAGTTGTTCAATAGTTATGGGATAGGCGGCATTCGTCATTGGGATAAGGTTCGCTGCCTGCATATGCAATACGCCTATCATCTCGCTGTGGGAGGTACTGCTGTTGGCCAGCTATTGGATGAACGATTCGCTTTACAAGACAGGGTTATACATAGTTAAGAGGCTGATTTCAGGTATAAAAAAAGCAGGCCCATGGCCTGCTTTTTTAGTTGATCGGTCAGTAAAAACTGCTTACTTACCGGTCAGTACATGGTATTTCTCCATGAGCTTCTCTTCATTCTCGACGTGATCCGGATCCTTAGGGATACAATCTACCGGACACACCTCAACACACTGCGGCGTATCGTAGTGACCGATACACTCAGTACATTTAGCTGGATCGATCTCGTAGATCTCGTCTCCCGGAGTAATCGCCTCGTTAGGGCACTCCGGCTCACATACGTCACAGTTAATGCATTCATCTGTGATAATTAATGCCATTGTGGCTACCTCACTGACTCGTAAATACTAAAAAATTAGCGTCCGAAATGATCTTGCAGTACACGGTGAACTGCAGGATGTACAAATTGTTCCACATCACCGCCGAGACTCGCTATTTCACGAATCAACGTTGATGATATAAAGGACAGATCTTCTGCTGGCGTAAGAAAAAGGCTCTCTGCTTTCGGTGCCAGCTTGCGATTCATATTGGCAAGTTGAAACTCATACTCAAAATCAGACACCGCACGTAGACCGCGCAGTATGATATTGGCATTATGCATTGAAACCAGATCAGCCAGAAGACAATTGAAGCCTACGACTTCAACATTATCCAGATGTGCTGTCACAGTTTTTACCAGCTCAACTCTTTGCTCAAGGTTCAGCAAAGGCGTTTTTTTCGGGCTGGCGGCAATCGCGACTACAACTTTATCAAACAGCTTAGAAGCGCGTTCGACTAAGTCCGCGTGACCATTGGTCATTGGGTCAAATGTACCCGGGTATACTGCAATGTTCATAATGAGTTTACGTCTACTCTGCTTGGTATGAATATTAGCAAATCCGCAAGTGCGCGATATTAGCTGAAATGGAAGGCTATCACAAATACAATAATGGAATGTATTGATCTTATCCGGTTATAAGAAAATATTTTTTTATCACGATATGGAATATAAATGATGTTTTTGATGTTGAAAGAGGTGGTTAGATGAAGACCCATCAGCGATTTTCTCTGTTACTTATACTTATGGCGACCACTATTCTTAGTGGCTGTCAGACATTACAGAGTCTTGATAAAGGATTATATAACGTTGCCGAGTCGATTAGTGAAACCGACAGGGTAACCGGCCAGCGTACATTGAGTGCCGCCGATCGTAGTGCACAGATTCGACAGGGTAATGCCGCTGTGGAGCAGATGTTGGCTGGCGAGAAAAAAGCGGGACGTAAAATTAATGCGTCGCTTGATCGCAAGCAGTATGAACGTCTTATTCGGATATTCGACCGGATTCATCAGGTCAGTCATCTGAGTCAGGAGCGCTGGCAGCCGATTCTGATTGACCGGAGCTCTTTCAACGCTTTTACCACTGGCGGCACCTATATCGTGGTGCACAGTGGTCTGATGCAACAGCTGAATGATGCTGAAGTCGCTGCGGTAGTGGGTCATGAGATTGCTCATACGGTAGCGAATCACGTAGGCGAGCGTCAGACGACGCAGCAATTGAGCGCGTTGGCTTCCAGTGCAGCGCGTCAGAAAGGCTTTCAGGCGGCTTACACCCATGAACTGGAGCGAGAAGCGGATAGAATCGGCGTCTTGTACAGCGCTTTGGCGGGATATGATCCCTACGCAGCTACCCGAATCTGGCAGCGTCAGTTTCAGGAACAGGGCAATGCCCGCAGCTTATTCGCCCATGATCACCCGGTGAACGCAGAGCGGGCGGCGGAGACTAAGGTGCTTGCAAGCAAGGTTAAGCAGTATTACCAGCCTGGCCGGATTAACCCCAATGCAGCAACTTTGCGGAATAATAACAGCCTGTGGCAGAAACGGGACAATAGAGATGCCGCAGCAGCCGGTGAAGGCGGAGGTGTTTCGGCTATCTTATCCACAGCGCTGGGTGCTTATGTGGGGCATCAGCAGGCAAAGCAAGAAGCGGTACGTCAATCCCAGCACGCCCAGTTTGTACAGGCTGTAGAAAAGCATATGAAGCTAGAGCAGCAGAAACGGGCCTCGACCACTAGCTGGGCAACCCGCTGGCGCTATTCAGGTAACCTGGCGTTGAAAGGGGTCGTAATGGGTTTTCTGGCGCAGGACACTAAGGGAAAAGTGCATCGTTATGTTGCCCATCAGTCCGGTGTAGTTCGTCCGGGACAGCGCTTCGATCTGACCTTCGTGATGAAGGATGGAATAACCATGAAACAGCTGGAAAAGATGAAAGCGCGGTACTATCTGGATGATGCGCTGCCGGCGAAGTGACGGGCGTAGCTCGTTGTTCGAACGTCACAAAAAGCGTGACTTGCTTGTGGCTCGAAAGAGTCTTCGTTTGCATGGGTGTTTGAAGGTTGTTTTTTAGAATGCGATAACTCGTGCTGAAAGCTTTAAAGGGGTAAAA
>JAIBDA010000142.1 GCA_024679635.1 Amphritea sp.
CATGGGGCGTGCGATACCGTAGCCCTGAGCTATCTCACAGCCGAGCTGTAATAGAGATATCCCTTGTTCTGGAGTCTCTACGCCCTCAGCAACGAGATCACGCTGGAACGCTTTTGCCAGGCCCAGTACTGCTTTAATAATCGCCATATCTTCTGAATTTGTTAGCATGCCGTTTACAAAAGTTCGATCAATTTTAAGTACTTCGACCGGAAGGTATTTGAGATAGGTGAGTGATGAATAGCCGGTTCCGAAATCATCCAGCGCAAACTTTACGCCCATCTGAGAGCAGATCTTCATGGTCTTTGAGACCTGCTGAAGGTCTTGTAATGCACTGCTTTCAAGAATTTCTAATTCAAAGTTGGTTGGGTTAGCTGTTGGATTAGCTTTCAATAACCGATGCAGTTGCTCTGAAAAGCGATTGTCTTGCAGCTGTTGCGCACTGATATTAACGCTGACCCTGATGTTTAGCCCGATGCTTTGCCATGCTGACAGCTGCTCTAAGGCGTTAGTGATAACCCATTTTCCAAGCTCAATATCCAGGGCATGATTATCAATATCCGGAAGAAAAGCCGCCGGGGGTAACAAGCCTTTTTCCGGATGCATCCAGCGAATTAAGGCTTCTACACCAATGAGTTCACCGGTGCGTAAATGAACCTTAGGCTGGTAATAAAGAACGAATTCATTGTCAGTAAGTGCTTGCTGCAGTCGCTCGATGCGTTCATGACGGCCCTTTAATGAGCGATCATGTACAGGGTCAAAAATATGATAACAATTTTTACTTTTCAATTTCGCCTGATACATGGCCTGATCCGCCTGGCGCAGGAGCTTATCTGGTTCAGGGTCTTCTGTGGGGTAGAGTGCAACACCCAAACTGGCGGTGACATGGAGTAATGAATCATCTATTTTTACGCCAGTGGAGATAGTTTGAAGTATGCGGTTCAGCAGGGGAATACAGGACTCAGTATCAGCCAGGTCGGTAAAGATCGCTACAAACTCATCCCCTCCAAGTCTTGCGATCGTATCGCCGTCCCTGAGAATCTGTTTCATGCGCTGGGCAATTTCTACCAGTAGTTTATCGCCTACATCATGGCCGTATTGGTCATTGATCGCCTTAAAACCATCTAAATCAATATACACGACTGCGAGTGAATCCATCTGACGGTCAGCATGTAAAATACCTTGCTGTAGCCTATCTGCCAGCAGGAGCCGGTTTGGTAGCTCGGTGAGTGCATCAAAATGAGCGATATGGTGCAGTTGTTTTTCATGCTCTTTTTGTAAGGTTATATCGTAAAAGAGCCCGATATAGCACTTTGTTTGGCCCTGATCATCCTCTACCGCGTTAATCGAGAGTTGTTCCAGGTAGGTATGGCCATTTTTATGTCGATTGTAGATCTCCCCTTCCCAGTGGCCACTGTGTAGCAAACGTTTCCACATGGTTTCATAAAACTCATCCGTCTGGAGGCCTGATTTCAACATTTTGGAACTTTGTCCCAGCGTTTCTTCGCGGCTGTATCCGGTAATGGCTGTGTAGGCACCGTTGACATCAAGAATTGTTCCGGTGGGGGAGGTGATGATGATCCCTTCTGAAGCATTCTGGAATACACTAGCGGCCTGGCGTAAACCTTCTTCCGTTGTTTTTCGATCAGTAATATCGCGAATCACGCCAATAAAGCCTAAAGCTTCACCGGCGGGGTTCTTGATGACGGAGCCCATTGTTTCCCCAACAAAGGTATTGCCGTTCTGTCGCTTGTAGGTTAATTCATATAGGTCAGTTTTTGGCTCGGCCTCGGGCGAGAAACGCAATTCTCCCTGAGATATATAGTCAGCAATATCCGCATATAGAATGGATGCACTTTTCCCATCAAACTGCATATAGTCATAGCCAAAAATCTGGGTTGCGCTTTGATTAACAGTAACGATATTACGATGACAGTCGGTATATATAATTGCATCGGTTATGTTATTGAGGATAGTGTTTAATGTGGCTTCCTGTTCTTCAGCTTTTTGCCTTAAGGTGATATTTCGTTTATTTACGACTAATAACAAGAAGAGAAGGGCAAGAAGAAGTGCGATTGAGAACCCCATGGTGTAGATAACTTGCTGGCTTTTGCTGCTTAGTTCCTCGGTTTGTATCGCCACAACCTCTTCAAGCTTTTCCTGATAGTGCCACAAGCCCTTATTACGACTACTTTCTGCAGAGATGTCGGTGATCACTGAGAACAATAACTTTTGATTGTTATTGGTTATCGGGGTTGAATGTACTTCGACAGTGCGGATACTGTCATCGGCACTTTTGTGCCTGAAGACAAAGTAATTACGGCCCTCTTTCTGAGCCAGTTTACGCTCATTAGCGACCTGTTCTTTTGTCAGTGTATTGATCTGCTGAATTGTCATGCTGCGAAGAGTGCTGAGTGGATACCCGTAAAACTGGCTGGCCGCCTGGTTGGCATCTACAATCTCACCATTCAGGGGGTCGATCAATAACATAACGGCGTTATGCCGTGCAAATGCGTCATTAAAGCTGATTTCAGCATATGTGGTGGTAGTGAAGCCCAGCATTAATAGAAGGATAGCGATGTAGGTGAAGCGCTTTCTATTCAAAGACATTGATGCCGCCTTGCTATTGAAATCATACAGTCCGAAGGAAAATATTCCTTCATGATGGTGGCGTGTTTCGTTCGAAATAAAGCCGCACGTTTTGAGTGTATATTAAGTGTCTGAGTATTTGAAGGTGGTGTCTTAGCACTACCGCGAGACCGTTCGTTTGATATTACTGGTCCGCAGTGCCGATAACCTTTCTTCTATTCTGTATTCAGGGTCTGCAATTAATAGACACCGTTTTCCAGTTGAGTGGAATCTGGAGGAATGAGTATGGGGCTTTCCCGGTTTTTCTGTGTTGGTGCTGCTCTGATGGTTTTTTCCAGTAGTAAACTAGAGCCGCAATCGATGTTAAGTCATCGAGTCGAAAGGAGATGTTTCTGTCATTTCGGATGCATAAGTTCTGTTGTTGATAGCCAGATCAACTCAAAGTCATCGCTTAAACTGCAAATAGCTGGTTGGCGTTAACCCGGTCCACTGCTTAAATGCCCGGGTAAAAGAACGGGATTCGCTATACCCCAATGTATGTGCGATTTCAGATACTGACAGTTTTTGAGAAAACAGTTTTTCAACAGCCAGATCCCG
>JAIBDA010000101.1 GCA_024679635.1 Amphritea sp.
GATGAAATTTGTTATTTCGCGAGAAGCGCTAATTAAGCCACTGCAGTTAGTTGCAGGTGTTGTGGAACGTCGTCAGACTTTGCCTGTGCTTTCCAATATCCTGCTGGTTGCCGAGGGCGATCAGCTATCGATGACCGGTACCGACCTTGAAGTCGAACTGGTGGGTCGGGTGCAGCTGGATGAGCCTGCTGAGGCAGGTTCTATTACTGTTCCAGCCCGTAAGCTGATGGATATCTGTAAGTCGTTACCAGACACTGCGCAGATCGAGCTGACCCTGACCGGTCAGAAGATGGTGATCAAAGCGGGTCGCAGCCGATTTACACTATCGACATTGCCGGCGGCTGAGTTTCCTAATGTCGAAGACAGTCCTGAATCCTTTGAGCTGAACGTACTGCAAAGTCAGTTACGTCACCTGATTGATCAGACCGGCTTCTCGATGGCCCAGCAGGATGTTCGCTATTATCTCAACGGTATGTTGTTGGAAATCACAGAAAACAGCCTGCGTGCTGTTTCTACTGATGGTCATCGCCTGGCAACCAGTGTTGCTGAGGTCGATACTAACGGCCCGGCGAACTCTCAGTTTATTGTGCCACGTAAAGGTATTCTTGAGCTGGCCCGTTTATTACAAAGCGGTGATGATCAGGTGAAGCTGGTTGTCGGTGCCAATCATATCCGTGCTCATGCCGGTGATTATACCTTCACTTCTAAGCTGGTTGACGGCAAATTCCCGGATTATCAACGCGTAATCCCACAAGGTGGCGACAAGTTTATGCTCGGCACCCGTCAGGAGCTACGCCAGGTATTCAGCCGTATCGCGATCCTGTCGAATGAAAAATACCGTGGCGTACGCCTCTCCCTGACCAACGGTTATCTACAGGTTATGGCGAACAACCCTGAGCAGGAAGAAGCGGAAGAAACCGTCGCAGTGGATTACGAAGGTGATACGCTGGAGATCGGCTTTAACGTCAACTACTTGCTGGATGTGTTGTCGATTGTGAGCTCCGAAGTGGTTCGCTTTACCCTTTCTGATTCTAACAGCAGTGCGCTGATTGAGGGTCTGGATGATGCGAACTCAATCTATGTTGTAATGCCGATGCGGATGTAATTTATCCAGGGGGGCTGCTTGCTCCCCTATATTCCCTCTCTATGCCGATAACCCAACTCAATGTTCAAGCGATTCGCAATCTGAGCGAAGTCAGCCTGTCGCCCTCCTCCAGTATCAATATTATTTACGGTGCCAATGGCAGCGGAAAGAGCAGCCTGCTCGAGGCTATACATCTGCTGGGGCTGTGCCGCTCATTTCGTACCAACAAACTAAATCATCTTATTCAGTCGGGCAGTGAGCGTTGTACGGTCTTTGCTCAACTTGATGCGATGGGCAGTGGCCAGAGCCAGCCGCTGGGCGTTGAGCGAAATCTGGAGGGTGATAGCCGGATTAGATACGCCGGAGAGAGTATCGACCTGACGACCCTGGCAGAGCTGTTACCGATCCAGGTGATTAACTCAGAAACCTTTATGATTCTAGAAGGAAGTCCGGGTGTCAGACGGCAGTTTTTAGACTGGGGCGCGTTTCATTCAAATCCTGAATTTATAAGGCTTTGGAGAGGTTTTCGCCGGGTATTAAAACAGCGTAATTCTTTGCTTAAATATGGTAAAATCGATCAACGGGTTCGTGCGGTCTGGGACGGCGAATTTATTAAGTATGCTGAGCAGTTAAATACGCTTCGTGAAGTGTATATTGAAGCGCTAAAACCCGAATTTGATTTGATCCTGGCTGACCTGCTTGAAGGTGTCAGCATAGAGCTTGGCTTTAGTCCCGGATGGGATAAAAAACGCGGACTGGATCAGGTATTGGATGATAACTTTGAGCGCGATCTGCGACAGGGTTATACCAGTGCTGGCCCACAACGGGCTGATTTGCGGCTTAAGGTGGATGGCCACATCGCTTCGGAACGTCTCTCCAGGGGACAGAAAAAGGTGGTAGTGAGCGCCCTTAAGCTGGCACAAGGTGTTTTGTTTTATAAGCTGAACAGTCGTTCGTGTATTTATCTGATCGATGACCTGCCGTCAGAGTTGGATAGACAGCACAGCAGACTGTTCTGTAATTATTTGGAAAAAACAGCCAGTCAGTGCTTTATCACCTGTGTTGATAAAGAGGCACTGACAGGCCTCTGGTCGGAATCGACCGAGATCTGTTTTCTCAACATACAAGAGGGTGCTCTGAGCACTCGGTAAGCTAATCAGGAGAACTGAATGAGCGTCGAAAATCAGGAATATGATTCTTCCAGTATTAAGGTCCTAAAGGGACTTGATGCGGTTCGTAAGCGCCCGGGAATGTATATAGGCGATACCGACGATGGTACTGGTCTGCATCATATGGTTTTCGAGATCGTGGATAACTCGATCGATGAAGCGCTGGCGGGCCACTGTAGTGAGATCAAAGTGCTTATCCATGGTGATAATAGTGTTACGGTTTCCGATAATGGACGAGGTATTCCTACCGAGCTTCATGAAGAGGAAGGTGTTTCTGCTGCAGAGGTTATCATGACCGTACTGCATGCCGGCGGTAAGTTTGATGATAACTCCTACAAAGTCTCCGGTGGTTTGCACGGTGTGGGTGTTTCGGTTGTAAACGCGCTCTCTGCAGAGCTTAAGCTGACGATTCGCCGTAAAGGTGAAGTGTTTGAGCAGGTCTACCGCGACGGTGTGCCCGATGAGCCACTGAAAGTGGTTGGTCAGACGGAGGCATCTGGTACTACCGTGCGCTTCTGGCCTTCTGAAGACACCTTTCATAACCAGCTAGAGTATAAGTTCGATATTCTGGCTAAGCGTCTGCGTGAACTGTCCTTCCTTAACTCTGGTGTTGCCATCCGTTTGAAAGATGAGCGTAGCGGCGAAGAGGAGTTGTTTGCCTATGAAGGTGGACTGAGTTCTTTTGTTGATTACCTCAACACGAATAAGACCCCTGCGAACAAGATGTTTCACGTTAACGTTATGCATGACAATGGCGTTGGTGTTGAAGTGGCGATGCAGTGGAATGACAGTTATCAGGAAAACATTCACGCTTTTACCAACAATATTCCGCAGCGTGATGGTGGTACTCACCTTTCAGGTTTTCGTACCGCCCTCACCCGCGCGCTAAACAATTATATTGAAGCAGAAAACCTCAACAAGAATGGCAAGGGGTCCACGACCGGTGACGATTGCCGTGAAGGTCTGACTGCCATCGTCTCGGTTAAAGTGCCCGACCCTAAGTTCTCCTCTCAAACCAAAGATAAGCTGGTTTCCTCTGAGGTGAAAACAGCGGTTGAGCAAGCGATGTATGAGCAGCTTAACGACTACCTGCAGGAAAATCCGCAGGATGCGAAGGCTGTTGTCTCGAAGATGATCGATGCGGCCCGTGCCCGTGAAGCCGCCCGTAAAGCCCGTGAGATGACCCGTCGAAAAGGCGCGCTTGATATTGCTGGTCTGCCTGGAAAACTGGCAGATTGTCAGGAGAAAGATCCGGCCCTCTCCGAAATATACCTGGTGGAGGGTGACTCTGCTGGCGGTTCAGCCAAGCAGGGACGTAACCGAAAGTCACAGGCCATACTACCGCTTAAGGGTAAGATCCTTAACGTTGAGAAAGCCCGCTTTGACAAGATGCTCTCCTCGGTTGAGGTTGGCACGCTGATCACTGCGCTGGGTACCGGCATAGGCCGTGAAGAGTTTAATGCGGACAAGCTGCGTTACCACTCGGTCATTATCATGACCGATGCCGATGTCGATGGATCGCACATCCGTACTTTGCTGCTGACCTTTTTCTTCCGGCAGATGCCAGAAATCATTGAGCGTGGCCATATCTTTATTGCTCAGCCACCTCTTTATAAGATCAAGAAAGGCAAGCAGGAGCAGTATCTTAAAGATGATGATGCTCTGGATAACTACCTGCTTCAGGGGGCACTGGAAGGCGCGTCTCTGCATGTTAATGCGGATGCACCTGCAATTAACGGTACCGGCCTTGAAGAGATCGTTAATCGATACCGTGCGGTTGATCGCATGTTGGCGCGTCTGTCTCGCCTTTATCCTGAGCCCATTTTGCGTCAGATGATCTACACTGACGGTCTGTCGCTCGAGAATCTGAGAGATGAGCAGGCCGTGGCTGAGTGGGTTGATCAGGTCTGTGATGGTCTGGGTGATACCCTTGATGGCGGTGATGTTTATACCTCCTCTGCCGCAGAAGATATGGAGCACCAAGGTGTGTTTCTGCCAACGGTGAAAGTGATGCAGCATGGTGTTGGCCACGAGTACACCTTTGATATGTCGTTCTTTGAATCGAAAGACTATGCGATGCTGATCAGTCTGGGTGAAACTCTGGACGGCCTCCTTGAAGAGACCGCTTACTTCAAGCGTGGTGAGCGAACTTTAGCGACCACTGAGTTTTCTCAGGGCTTGAGTTGGCTGATGGATCAGTCAAAGCGTGGTCACTATATCCAGCGTTATAAGGGTCTGGGTGAGATGAATCCAGAGCAGCTTTGGGAAACTACTATGGATCCTGAGCAACGTCGTATGCTGCAGGTTACCATCGATGATGCCATCGCAGCAGACCAGCTCTTCACTACTTTAATGGGTGATGAAGTAGAACCACGTAGAGAGTTTATCGAAACCAATGCGCTGAACGTATCTAACCTGGATATTTGATTTCTTTGTTGTCGAATCTCATTTAGAGTGAAATGGCGTCTCAGAATAGTGAAATGCCATCTCATTTAGAATGAAATGGGAAACTAAAAAAAGCAGCCAATGGCTGCTTTTTTATTGTAACCTGAATGACAGATGGGAATATTTCTGTTTTTCTAATCAATAGGGTCAGAGTAGTTGATTCATAGTTTGGCGCTTGTCTTTCCACTCCCTTCTCTCCCGATAATATTGACGCCAGAGGCTGAATAGCTCAGTATCAACGCCATGAATCGATTCAAAACAGACAGCA
>JAIBDA010000138.1 GCA_024679635.1 Amphritea sp.
AACCAAGCCCGGCACCTAAATACGCCTGCGCAATCAAAGATTGCTGAGGCGTGGGGGCTTCATTAACTTTCAAGTGAACCTGTTCCATTTGGTGTCACGATTGATTCGCAAGTACCTTTAGGTGCGTATGTCCAGGCGTTCGCCTGAAAATCCGTCGTAGAGGTACCTTCACAACTGGTGCCCGCACCTGCTGCACAATCGTTCTCACCCGCTAGTGCGATACCAAAACACTTATCTTTACGACCGCGAATTTTATCGCCCGCTAACCAACCCTGAACTTTAGCCTGAACTTCAGCAGAGGCTGTTTCAGAAACTTTCAGCTGGCTGTTAGGACCAGCAACGGTACCGGTGCTCAGAAGTGCTGCTGACGCGCCAAGAAGCAGTGCTGTCGCTAAGCTGGCTTTATTCATTATTATTGCTCCAATTTAAATCAAGAGATTTTGTTTTAGTTACTTTTCAATGAAAACATTCAGTTTAAAAAGCAAATTCAAGCAGGGTACCTTTTAAGTATTCATAGACCACTAAATCTAATGTTATTAGTAGTTTAGCTTATCCAGAGTTTAGATTGCCAAAGCTTATTTTACATAAGCATCTACTTCAAACCTGCATTTAGTGTAACTACTGACTTTTACAACCTGTCATCGCTACTTGATGTTAGCTACTTTAAAGACTCAAACTGAAATAAAGCTGAAACAAAACTAAAACGATAAAATATAGACAACAAATGAGTCAATATTCAGCCTGAGGCTTTCTAGAAAGCCTCAGCTCACCCTTAAAGATGGTGGCTTAATCGCAGTTTCCTTGGACGACCATCATTTCCTACAGCGATTTCAATCTCCCGTGTTACATTGGAATCTATACTTTATGGCCTTTATAAAGGGGGTTATGTGCAGCCAGAACAGATAGACATTCAGCGATTTCTGAAGCGTTTCCCACCGTTTGATGAGTTGCCTGATGACGCATTAATCCACTTAGCTAAGCAGATCGAGATTGCCTACTATGTAGCAGGTAGCGAGATTCTCAATTACGCTGAGCCGGTTAACGACTTGTTTGTGGTGCGCAGCGGTGCGGTAGAAACCTTCCGACGTAATGGTGATCTCTATAACCGCCTAGATATGGGTGGTATTTTCGGTCAGATGGGATTGATGATGCGAGGCCGGGTGCGCTTTCCGGCCAAAGCGCTGGAAGATTCCCTCGTGTATTGCATCCCCGCAGACCTGTTTAATGATTATTGCGATCAGCATGAGAACTTCTCCAACTATTTTGAAGTGGATAACGCTGCGTTGCTGCACCAGTCTGTGATTGACCAGACCAATAAAAACGACCTGACCACTGATAAAGCCAAATGCCTGCTTAAGCGTGGGGTCGTGACGGTAACTAAGAACACACCGATCAGTAAAGCAGCTTTAATTATGACCCAGGAGCAGGTTTCATCTTTGCTCATTACCGATCCCGACAAACCGATTGAAAGTGACCCGGAAGATGATGATGGCCAAGCCATTGGCATTATTACGGATCGCGATTTTATAACCCGTGTAATAGGGCAAGAGCTGGACTTACAAACCCCTATCAGTGAAGTAATGTCTCCCGACATGGTAATGCTGGATGAAAATGCCTATGTCTATGAAGTAATGCTCGCCATGCTGCGCTTTAATGTGCACCACTTACCCATTCTGAAAAAGAAAAAGCCGATAGGCATTATCACCCTGGCGGATATCGTTCGCCATGAATCTCAGAGTAGCTTGTTTTTAGTCAGAGGTATCTTTGCTCAGCAAAGTGTTGCAGAGCTAGCCACTTATGCTCAATGGATACCTGAAGCATTCGTGCGAATGGTCAACGAAGATGCCAATTCGCATATGATTGGCTCGGCGATGTCGGTCATTGGCCGCAGTTTCAAACAACGCTTGCTGGAGCTGGCGGAAGACACCCTGGGCAAACCGCCAATCCCATATTGCTTCCTGGCCTTGGGATCTATGGCAAGGGATGAGCAGTTACTGGTGACAGACCAGGATAATGCCATTATTTTTGATGATAGCTACGTAGCGGAGCTTCACGGTGAGTACTTTTCAGCACTGACTCAGTTTGTTTGTGATGGTTTAAACGCCTGCGGTTATGTCTATTGCACCGGTGACATTATGGCGACCAATCCAAAATGGCAGCTGACACTGAGTCAATGGAAAGATCTATTTAGCCAATGGATTACCCGGCCTGACCCTGAAGCACTCTTACACTGCTCAATTTTCTTCGATCTGGATAGTGTCTGGGGCGAGTCGCAATGGGCCGCTGAGCTGCGTCGTCATATTGCCATTCAAGCTAAAGGCAATTCTAAGTTTCTGGCAGCGCTGGCCAGAAATGCACTATCCCGTAAGCCGCCATTGGGTTTCTTTAAAGAATTTGTGATGGAAAAAGACGGTCGGCATAACAATACCATCAACCTTAAGCGCCGAGGTACCGCTCCGCTGACCGATGTAATCCGTGTGCATGCTTTAGCGGTAGGGTCACGAGCACGTAATTCGTTTGAGCGTCTCGACGATATCATTGAAGCTAAGCTGTTGCCGGATGGCAGTGCTCAGGACCTGAGTGATGCGCTGGAGTATCTGTCTATTGTCAGGGTTAAGCATCAGGCGACTGATGTAAATCAAAAACTTGAACCTGATAACAATATAGAGCCGGATAATTTGTCTCGCTTTGAAAGACGAAATTTAAAAGAGGCCTTTCAGGTGCTCAGTGCCGCGCAGAATTTCCTTAAATACCGGCACACGGCAAACACCACCATGGCAGGCATAAAAAAATGAATCCGGACTCGCCTTCCCTTCGGGATTGGGTTGAATATTATAGGCAACGCTCCACCTCCAGCAAGAACGAGAGAATATCTGATTTCTATCGTCAGGGAGTGATAAGTCCAGAAACATCTATTGGGCAGGCCCCTATGGTTGCCATGGATTTTGAAACCACCGGCTTGTCTTCAGCTGATTCAGAGATAGTTAGCATCGGCCTTGTGCCTTTTGATCTCAGGCGAATTTATTGTGGTGAATCCAGGCACTGGATTGTAAAACCGGAGCAGGATATAACGGAGGACTCCATCGTATTCCATGGTATTACCCATTCTAATGTCGACACAGCGCCACCGCTGGCAAACATTCTAGATCGGGTACTAGATGCCATTGAGGGTAAGTTAGTCGTAGTCCATTATCGCTATATAGAACGGGAGTTTTTTAATAAAGCAGTACTCAGGTTGTTGCAAGAACCGC
>JAIBDA010000164.1 GCA_024679635.1 Amphritea sp.
CCGCGGGCATGGGCCTGATGGTAAGGCTTTGCCCCTTTGAAGCCAGGTAGGAAAGAGTGGTGAATATTAATCGCCCGACCACTGAGTTTTTGACACAAACCATCACTCAGAATTTGCATATAGCGCGCCAGAACCACCAGTTCAGAACCGGTTTCCTCGACGATATCCATCAGCGCCTCTTCCTGAGAGAGCTTGTTTTCTTTGGTCACAGGCAGGTAGATAAAGCGGATTCCTTCACGCTCTGCCATAGGTCTCAGATCTTTGTGATTTGAAACGATAGCGGTGATCTCCATATTGATCTCACCTTTATGCAAGCGATACAGCAGATCATCGAGACAGTGATCAAACTTACTAACCATAATCAGCGTTTTCATTGGTGCCGTGACTGATACCATCTCCCACTGCATTCCAAAGCTTTCTGCAACTTCAGGAAATTCACTTTGCAGATCACTCATCTGGTAACCACCGCCTTCAATATGAAAACGAGCCCGCATAAAGAAGTTACCGCTATCTTCATCATCAAACTGCGCCAGCTCACTGATATAACAACCACGTTCTGCCAGGAAGCTGGTTACTTTAGCGACAATACCGCTGTCAGCTACACAGCTGGCTTTCAATACAATTTCATTATCTGCTTCGTGCTTACTCATGATGGAAAACTCCAAAATCTCTGATTATCTGTTCATTCAGGCACAGGGGTGCCTTGACGGGATGCAGAAGCATCCCGTTGGTTCAGTTCTGTTTCAATTTTTAGCGGTTGGGAAGGTGCTTAATAACCCTTGCCTGGAATCCAGGTAGTGCCAGCCAGAGGGACATTGGCCATCGCCGCTGATTCTACTGTCAAAGCAACCAGATCTTCTGGCTCAAGATTACGCAGGTCATTCTTACCGCAGGCACGAGCCAGGGTCTGAGCTTCCAATATCAGTACGTTCAGGTAGTTGGCCAGTCGACGACCACCATCTACCGGATCCAATCGTTTCATCAGATCTGGATCCTGAGTTGAAATACCCGCAGGATCTTTACCCTCATGGTAATCATCATAAAAGCCTGCAGCGGAACCAATCTTCTTAAACTCTTCATCGTACATCGGGTGATTGCAACCCAAAGCAACCAACGCCGCTGTACCTATCGCGACAGCATCGGCGCCCAGCGCCATGCACTTAGCAACATCAGCTCCGTTGCGGATACCGCCGGAGACAATTAGCTGTACCTTACGATGCATACCCATCTCTTGCAGTGCTCGCACCGCTTGAGGAATAGCAGCCAGTGTCGGAATACCTACATGCTCAATGAAGACATCCTGAGTCGCTGCAGTACCACCCTGCATCCCATCAACAACAATCACATCAGCGCCTGCTTTTACTGCAAGCTTTACATCGTAGTAAGTACGGGTAGCACCCACTTTGATATAAATTGGCACCTGCCAATCTGTAATTTCACGTAGCTCCTGAATCTTAATCGCCAGATCATCCGGGCCAGTCCAATCAGGATGACGACAAGCGGATCGCTGATCAACGCCCATCGGCAGAGTACGCATCTGAGCAACACGGTCAGTAATCTTCTGGCCCAGCAGCATACCGCCACCGCCCGGCTTAGCACCCTGACCCAACACCACTTCGATGGCATCTGCTTTACGCAGATCATCCGGATTCATACCGTAGCGGGAAGGTAGATACTGATAAACCAACTTACTCGATTGACCCCGCTCTTCCGGAGTCATGCCACCATCACCGGTCGTGGTTGAAGTTCCCATCAGAGATGCACCGCGCCCCAGTGCTTCTTTAGCATTGGCTGAAAGCGCGCCGAAGCTCATACCGGCAATCGTCACTGGGATATCCAGTTCAATTGGCTTTTTGGCATAACGTGTTCCCAGTGTCACCGAGGTATTGCACTTCTCACGG